>CAJAYO010000157.1 GCA_903948415.1 uncultured Opitutia bacterium
CACGGTGCTGTCGGGCGAGTGGCAGGAGTTTTTCGTGCCGTTCACGTTTGGGGCGGATTACGCGGCGAACGCGAGCGAGGTCGTGTTCGGCTTCGGTTTCAAGCGGCAGACGGTCGAGCTGGGCGGCTTCGATTGCGTTTACTATGGGAAGAGCGTGGCGCTCGCGGCGCTGCCGCGGACGCGTCCGTCCTATCTCGGGCGGGAGCCGGGCGCGGCGTGGCGGACGGCGGCGCTCGCGCGCATCGAGGCGATCCGCAAGGGCGATTTCGCGGTCGCGGTGGTGGATGCGGCCGGAAAGCCGGTGCCGGGCGCGACCGTGCGCGTGGAGCAGCGGAAGGCGGCGTTTCATTTTGGCTCGGCGTTGCAGATGGCGCGGATCGTGAACGACACGGCGGACAACCGTATCTACCGGCAGAAAGTCCTCGAGCTGTTCAATGCCGCGAGCACGGAGAATGATCTGAAGTGGCCGCCGTGGGCCGGCGAGTGGGGCGCCGGTTTCGCGCAGACGCAGACGCTGGCAGGGCTGGGCTGGCTGCGGAATCACGGGCTGCACGTGCGCGGACATGTGTTGGTGTGGCCGGGCTGGCGGAACTTGCCGAACGCGATCCAGGCGCTGCGCGGCACGGCGCGGGAGGGGGAAATCCCCGGCCGCGCGCTCGCGCACATCGCCGACGTCGTCGGCGCCACGCGCGACCTCGTCGAAGAGTGGGATGTACTCAACGAACCCTATGCAAACCACGACCTGATGGATTTGTTCGGGGTGTCGATCCAGGCGGACTGGTTTCGGGCGGCGCGCGCGGCGCACGGGACGGCGCCGCTTTTCCTGAACGATTACAGCAATCACGACGCGGCGCTCGATGCGGCGCACGTGGCGCATTTTGAGACGACCGCGCGTTTCCTGAAGGCGCAGGGGGCGCCGCTCGGCGGGCTGGGGTTGCAGGCGCACATCAGCGCGAATCCGTCGCCGCTGACCAACGTGCTTGCGGTGCTGGACCGCTATGCGGCGCTCGGGCTGCCGGTGCGGGTGACGGAGTTCGACATCAACACCGACGACGAGGAGCTGCAGGCCGATTACACGCGGGATTTTTTGATCGCGATGTATAGCCACGCGAGCGTCGTCGGCGTGCAACACTGGGGCTTTTGGGAAACGGCGCACTGGATTCCCAAAGCGGCGATGTATCGGGCGGACTGGGCGGAGAAGCCGAGTGCGCGGGCCTACAAGGCGCTCGTGCTCGACCAGTGGCGCACGCGGGCGACGGGGGCGACCGACGCGACGGGCACGTGGCGCGGGCGCGGGTTTCAGGGGGATTACAGGGTGACGGTGGAGTATGGCGGGAAAACCTACGAACAGGGGTTCACGCTGCGCGCGGGCGCGGAGGCGCCGACGGTGCGGGTGCCGCTGGCGTCGGCGCGCCTCGTGAATCTCTCGACGCGGGCGACGGCGGGGCTGGGCGACGCGACGTTGATTCCGGGGTTTTTCATTGAGGGTCCGGCGGCGAAGCGCGTGCTGGTGCGGGGCGTCGGGCCGGGGCTGGCGGCGTTCGGGGTGGCCGGTGCGCTGGCGCGGCCGGAACTTACGTTGCGGCGCGCCGATGGCAGCGCGGTGGCGACGAATCGCGGCTGGGACACGGGCAGTGCGGCGGAAGCGGCGGGGGTCGCGGCGACCGCGGCGAGTGTCGGGGCGTTTGCGCTGGGGGCGCGGAGCGGGGATTGCGCGGTGGTGGCCACGCTGGAGCCGGGGGCTTACACGGCGCCGGTGACCTCGGTCGACGGCGGGACGGGCGTCGCGCTGGTCGAGGCCTATGAACTGGAAGGCGTCCCGGGCGCGCGGTTGAAAAATCTTTCGGCGCGGGCGCGGGTTTCGCCGGGGGCGGGCGTGGTGATCCCGGGCCTGGTGGTGACGGGAGCGAACGCCCGGACGCTGCTCGTGCGCGCGGTCGGGCCGGGGCTCGGGGCGTTTGGGGTGAGCGGCACGCTGGCGCGGCCGGCGCTCACGGTGGGGGCGGGCGGCGCCCCGATCGCGGCCAACACCGGCTGGGAGTCGTCGGCGGATCCGGCGGCGCTCGCGGCGGCGGCGGCGCGGGCCGGGGCGTTTGCGTTGCAGACCGGCCGGGTGGACGCGGCGTTGATCGTGACGCTGCCGGCGGGGGCGTGGACAATTCAGGTGAGCGGCGCCGACGGTGGCGCGGGTGTGGTGTTGGTGGAGATCTACGATCTGGGTTCGTAGGAGGCCTCGCCAAAAAATGCGGACGTTTTTCGCGCGACAAACAGTGCGCAACCGCTTTGGCTCGGGTCCGTCTTTTCGTGTCCCGGTCCAACTCTTCACCCCCTATGTCTCAAATCACCCTGAATCGTCGCGAGTTCATCACCTTCTCTGCCATGGCTGCGGCCATGTTGGGATTCCCCGGCTGTGCGAGCCTGGCCAAGAATCCGCGCAAGCCCCGTCCGATCGCGCCCGGCGCGAAGATCCGCGTCGCCCAGATCGGCTGCGGCGGCAAGGGCTTCAGCGATATCATGGCGCACAAGGACGAAGAGGTCGTCGCGCTGTGCGATATCGATTGGGAGACGAAGAGCCAGCGGATCACGGGCAACCTGAAGAAGCTCAAGGAAGCGTTTCCGAAGGCGAAGATTTATTCGGATTTCCGGAAGATGCTCATCGAGCTGGATAACACCATCGATGCGGTGTGTGTCTCGACGCCGGATCACATGCATTTCCTGCCGACCTACATGGCGATCATGATGGGCAAGCACGTTTACGTGCAGAAGCCGCTCACGCAGACGGTGGGCGAGGCCCGCGAACTCCTCCGGTTGGCCCGCCTCAACGGCGTGTGCACGCAAATGGGCAACCAAGGTCACGCCGGCGAGGGCATCCGCCTCGTGCGCGAGTGGTTCAATGCCGGTCTGCTCGGCGAAGTGCGTGAAGTGAAGATTTGGACCAACCGGCCGGTGTGGCCGCAGGGCATGCAGGAATGGCCGGCGGCGGAAGCGGTGCCGGAGGGCATGAATTTCGACGCGTTCCTCGGACGCGCCCCGGAGCGGACCTTCAGCTCGAAGATCCATCCGTTCAACTGGCGCGGCATGCAGGATTACGGATGCGGTGCGCTCGGCGACATGGCGTGTCACATCATGGACGCGGCGTATTGGAATCTCAATCTCGGGGCCCCGACGAGCGTCGAGCTCAAGAAGATCGACCAGAAGAGCACGGTGGCCTTCCCGAAGTCGGCGGTCGTCGAGTATCAGTTCCCGGCCCGCGGCAAGCTGCCGCCGGTGCGCCTGATGTGGCATGAAGGCGGGGACCGCCCGGACAAGCCGAAGGAGCTCGAGGCCTCGCGCGAACTCGCCAAGGGCGGCCAGCTGATCATCGGCAGCAAGGGGACGGTTTACGACGGCAACGATTACTGCAACAGCCCCCGGTTCATTCCGGAGGAGAAGCACAAGGAACTGACGCCGTTGTTCCCGCCGAAGACGATCCCGCGCGTGCCGGAAAACAATCCGCACAAGGAGTGGACGGCCGCGATCCGGGCGAACAATCCGACGGGCGCGGGTTCGAACTTCGAATACTCGGTGCCGTTCACCGAGATGGTCTGTCTGGGGACGATGGCGATCCTCGTCGGCAAGAAATTCACGTGGGATGCGGTGGCGATGAAGACCTCGCTGCCCGAGGCCGACGCGCTGCTCTACCCGAAATACTACCGCAAGGGTTGGTCGATGCCGGAAGTCACGGCGAACATCGCCTGACGAGGCGCGGCGGTCGATTTTGTGCCGCCCCCGCCATGAAGCTTTTCCGCCCCGCCGCGTTCGCGCTGCGGGGCGTTTTTGTGTCCGCCTGCAGTGCGCTGGCGCTGGTGGGGGCGCGGGAGGCCGGCGCCGCGGACGGGAAGCCGGTGCCGGGGCCGGCGTTCTCCGCCCTATGGGGTGAGCGCGGCGAAGCCTGGTCGGTCGCCGGGCGGCTGCCGGATTTTTCGCGGGCGGGTTACCAGGGAGGGGACGCGCCGATTCCGGACGTGGCGCAGGCGGTGAGCGTGAAGGATTTCGGCGCGGTGGGCGACGGCGTCGCCGACGATACGCAGGCGTTTCAGGCGGCGATCGCAGCGACGACGCGCGGGGCGATTTTCGTGCCGCCGGGGCGCTACCGGATCACGGACTATCTGCGCCTTGAGCAAAGCGGGGTGGTGCTGCGTGGGGCGGGGCCGGCCAAGAGTGTGCTGTGGTTTCCGCGGGGGCTCGACGAAGTGCACCCGCGGCAAGGCCGCACGAGCACGGGTTCGCCGGCGAGCGGCTACTCGTTCGACGGGGCGTTTGTCACGCTGCGGGGGGACTACCAGGCCAAGGCACTCGCCCGGATCACGACGACGGCGCAGCGCGGCGAGACGAGCGTCGAGGTGGATCGCGCGGCCGGGGTGGGGGCGGGGGACACGGTGTGGGTGTGGTTGCGCGAGGCACCGGACCAGAGCCTGAAGACGTTTCTCTACAACGGCGACCCGGGCGACATCCGCCGAGGGAAGCCGCTTGAGACAAAGATGCTCGTGCGGGTCGTGGCCGTGGAGGGCACGCGGGTGCGGTTCGACCGGCCGTTGCGCTTTGCGACGCGCGCCGAATGGCAACCGGAGCTCCGCCGTTTTCGGCCGACGGTGACGGAGAGCGGCGTGGAAGAACTCGGCTTCGAATTTCCGGCGGTGAAGTATCGGGGGCACTTCAAGGAGCATGGGTTCAATGCGATCGAGCTGCGCGGTGTGGCCGACTGTTGGGTCAGGAATGTCGCCATCCACAACGGCGATCTGGGCATCAATGTCGTGGCGTGTCGGACTACGGTCGACGGCGTGGTGTTCACGGCCGCGGCCGAGCGGGCGAGCCGCGAGGGCCCGATCGACGTCACCGGCCATCACGCCATCCAGTGCAAGGGTGCGGAGGACAATTGGGTGACGCGCTTCGACCTGCGGACGAGCTATGTGCACGATCTCTCGGTGGAGCATGCGTCGGGCAACGTGTTCGCGGCCGGGCGCGGGGCCGACCTGTGTTTCGATCATCACAAGGACACGCCCTACGAAAATCTCTTCACGGACATCGACTGCGGCCGCGGCAACCGCGTGTGGCGCTGCGGCGGCGGGGCGAGCCTCGGGCGGCAGAGCGCGGGCTGGGCGACGTTCTGGAATGTCCGGGCGGGGCGGGCGATCGAGCCGCCGCCCAAGGGCTGGGGGGCGCCGAGCCTGAATTTTGTGGGGCTCACCACGCGGAGTCCGGCCATGACGGAGGCGAACGGGTGGTGGTTCGAGACCGTGGCGCCGGAGCGGCTGCAACCGCGCGATTTGCACGCCGCACAGCTGGCGCGGCGATTGGGCCCGGCGGCGCGGTGAGCCGGCGCGTCGCCGTGGGGGCGTTTTCCTGTGAAACCTCCCGCCGGTGGGTTCGTCTGTCGACGCAGTGTTGCCGTTTTCCCGAACCTGCGAATCGTTCGTCCGCCTTTAACCGGTTTTTCCTCCCTTGACCCCACTGCCCTCCCATCCCTTCGCCCGCGTCCGGGCGGTCGCCGCGCTCCTGCTTTCGGGGGTGGTGCCGGTGGCGGCGGTGGCGGCCGAGGATGCGCTGGTGACGTTCAAGCGCGAGATTCAGCCGGTGCTGAACGAATATTGCTACGATTGTCATGGAGCCGGCGTGGCCAAGGGCGGGGTGACGCTCGATGAGTTTTCGACGACGGCGGAGCTGAAGGATCACAAGCTCTGGCTGCGGGCGTTAAACAACGTCCGCTCGAAGATCATGCCGCCGGCCGATGAGCCGCACCTGCCGCCGGCCGAGGCGGAAAAGCTCTCGTCGTGGATCAAGCGCCAGGTTTTCGAGCTCGATCCCGCGGTGCCCGATCCGGGCCGGGTGACGGTCCGCCGGCTCAACCGCACGGAGTATCGCAACACCATCCGCGATCTGACCGGGATCGACTTTGACACGAAGAAGGAATTTCCGACGGACGATTCGGGGCACGGGTTCGACAACATCGGCGACGTCCTCACGGTTTCGCCGATGCTGCTCGAGAAGTATCTCGATGCGGCGCAGACGATCGTCACGACCGTCATGCCCCCAGGGCCGACTGAGGTGGCCGAGCGTTCGGTGCCGGGGCGGCGCTTTGCCGTGGTCGAGGCAAAAAAAACGGTGCCGCCAACGGCATCTGAACTGAGTGCGGCGGCGAGTGGAGTGGTGGCCGAAAAGCCGGACGCTGCCCCGGTGGTGAAGCGCCCCGCGCCTGAGCGCTCGGGGGACACTTTGGAACTGTCCTATTACACCCCGGTCGTGGTTGAGGCGAAACATCGCGTCGAGCATGCCGGGAAGTATGAAGTCGTCCTCGATCTGCGTCCGGTCGAGCGCTTCGTCGACAATCAATTCGACACCAACCAGTGCCGGCTGATTTTCCGCGTGGACGGCGAAAAACGCTTCGAGCGCGAGTTTGCGCGGATGAGCGGAAAGTCGCTCACGTTTCGCTTCGAGTGCGACTGGCCGGCGGGCGAGCACACGCTTACCTGCGAGATCCAGCCGGTCGGCGCCGACCGGCCGCAGGTACGCCAGTTGCGGCTGCGCTTGAACGCGGTCGCGGTGCGCGGTCCGATGGCGAAAGAGCACTGGGTCACGCCGAAGGATTACGGGCGGTTTTTTCCGCGCGCGGTGCCGGCGGATTTGGCGGGGCGGCGGATTTACGCGGGTGAGATTTTGGGGCGGTTCGCGACGCGGGCGTTTCGACGGCCGGTCGACGAGCCGACGGTCAAGCGGCTCGTGACGCTGGCGGAAGGCGTGTTCACTCAGCCGGACACGACGTTCGAGGCGGGCATTGCGCAGGCGATGGTGGCGGTGTTGGCGTCGCCGCGGTTTATTTTTCGCGAAGAGGGCGTCGAGCCGCTGCGGGCGGGGCAGACCCATCCGCTCGTCGACGACTACGCGCTGGCGTCGCGGCTCTCGTATTTCTTTTGGTCGACGATGCCCGATGAGGAGCTGTTCCGGTTGGCCCGCGAAAACCGCCTGCGGGCGTCGTTGGCCGGGCAGATCACGCGCCTAATGTCGCATCCGCGGTCCGACGAATTTGTGCGCAATTTCACCGGCCAATGGTTGCATGCGCGCGACATCACGACGGTCGTGCTCGACGACAATGCGATTTACGAGCGGGAGCATCCGCGCCCCAAAGAGTCGCTCGAGGCGCGGGCGACGTTTGCGCGATTGCGGGATATCCCGGAGGCGCAGCGCACGCCCGCGCAAGCGGCCCAATTCGCCGAGGCGCTCAAGGTCTCCCGGGAGCGCCGCGCGCGGACGGTGGTGCCGACGCTCTCGCGCAGCCTGCGCGAGGCCATGCAGCAGGAAACGGAAATGCTGTTCGAGCATTTGCTGAAAGAGGACCGTCCGCTGACCGAGCTGATCGACAGCGACTACACGTTCCTCAACGAGGAGCTCGCGAAGCATTACGGGATCGAGGGAGTGACCGGCCGCGGGATGCGCAGGGTGACGCTGCCGCCCGACAGCCCGCGGGGCGGAGTGCTCACGATGGGCACGGTGCTGGCGACGACCTCGAACCCGACGCGCACGTCGCCGGTGAAGCGCGGGGTGTTTATCCTCGATTCGATTCTCGGCACGCCCGCGGCGCCGCCGCCGCCAGATATTCCCTCCCTCGAAGATGCCGCGAGCCCGGAAAAACTCCGTTCGATGACGTTGCGCGAGAACATGGCGCTGCACGCGACGAATCCGCTGTGTGCGTCGTGTCACAGCCGGATGGACCCGCTGGGGCTGGCGCTGGAGAATTTCAACGCGATGGGCCAGTGGCGCACGGCCGATATGAACCAGCCGATCGAGGCGGCGGGGAAGCTCATCACGGGCGAGAAATTTGCCGATATCCGGGAGCTGAAACGCATCCTCGCCACCGCGCACCGGGGCGACTTCTATCGCTGCGTGAGCGAAAAACTTCTCACCTATGCTTTGGGACGCGGCGTCGAATACTACGACACCGACACGCTCGACCAACTCGTCGCCAGCCTCGAGGCGGCCGGAGGTCGTCCTTCGGTGCTGATCCGCGGCATCATTGAGTCCGCGCCGTTTCAGCAGCGCCGTCGTCCGCCGAACGCCGCCACCACCTCGGTCAACCAAGCCGTTCCCGCCCCCGCGGCCTCCGCCGCCCGCCTCACGCTTTCGTCCCCCTGAATCATGAAAAAGCCCGTCGTCCCCGCCGTGTCCGCCGCCGAAGACCATTTTCACGCCATGAATCGCCGGCATTTCCTGCGCGGCCTGGGCGCGTGCATCGCGCTGCCCTCGCTCGCGTCGCTCGTGCCGAGCCGGGTGCTCGCGGCCGACGCCGCGAAGGGACTCGCGACCACGGCGACCGGCGCGCCGCTGCGGACGGCGTTTGTGTATTTTCCGAACGGGGCGATTCCGGCCACGTGGTGGCCTACGGGCACCGGGAAAGATTTCGCGCTCAGCCCGACGCTGGAACCGCTCGCGGCGTTGCGGAACCGGCTGCAGGTGGTTGGCGGACTCGACCACAACAACGCTCGCGCCGGTGGCGACGGCGGCGGTGACCACGCGCGTGGCAACGGGGTGTTTTTGACCGGCGTGCGGCTGAACAAGAGCGCGACGGACATCCGCGCGGGGATCTCCATCGACCAGGCGATTGCGAACAAGGTCGGACATCTCACGCGCTTTCCGTCGCTTGAGCTCAGCTGCGAGACGGAGCGCCGCTCGGGGAATTGCGATTCTGGCTACGCCTGCGCGTATCAGTTCAATCTTGCCTGGCGCTCGGCGACGACGCCGATGGCGCCGGAGTCCAATCCGCGGTTGCTGTTTGAGCGGATGTTCGGCGGTGGGGCGCACGGCGCGCGCGCGGAGAATGCGCAACGCCGGATGCAGGCGCGCCGCTCGGTGCTCGATTTTGTGAACGAGGACACGCGGCTGATGCAGCGCCGGCTCGACACCACCGATC
>CAJAYO010000158.1 GCA_903948415.1 uncultured Opitutia bacterium
CACCAGGACGTACACTCTTTCCCTACACGACGCTCTCCGATCTCCCGCCCACGCCTATGCCCCGCAAACTCAGCACCATTGCCCCCGACTGGTGGGACTACACCACGCTCGATGACGCACTCATCGCCGAAGCCGCCCGCCTCACTCCGGAAGACATGGCCGGACTTTCCCGCCCGGGATTCAACGTCGTGTTCTACGACACCTTGGAGGATTTTTATCTCGCCGAGGCGCTCGAATACATCACGGCGTGGCGGCAATCGACGGCGGACAATCCGGTCGGCCTGTGCGGTCCCATCGGCCCGACGGAGCAACTCCCGCTCGTCGCCCGGATCGTCAACGAACTCGGCCTCTCCCTGAAGTCGGCGCATTTCTGGGGCATGGACGAGTGGTTTCTCGACGGCAAGGAAGCGCCGATCACGCATCCGCTCTCCTTCGAGCGCGCCGACCGGGAGCTGTGCTTCAACCGTATCCGCCCGGAGCTGGCGATGCCGGATGCGAACCTGCATTTCCCCAAGGCCGATCTCGTGCGCTATATCGACAGCTGGCGCGGCGTGCGCTGTGCCGTCATGCAGGGCGGGCAGGGCGATACGAAGCATTGGGCCTTCAACGATCCCGTGCGGCGCGCCGGTGCGTATCGCGACGCGCCACCGACGCCCGCCGAGTATCGCCAGCTTGGCACCCGCGTGGTCGATCTCCATCCGGTCACGCTCGCGCAAAACGCCCGCACCTCCGGCGGCGGCAATATCGCGCTTGTGCCCACCCGCGCGCTCACGGTCGGTCCGGTCGAGACGTGGCAGGCGGAGAAGGTTTCGATCTGGCAGGCCGGCACCCACGACAGTCCGTTCGGCCAGCGCCTCACCACGCTGATGATTGCGAAACGCTACACCGACAGCGCCGTGCCCATGTCGCTGCTCGCGGACCATCCCAACGTGCAGTTCAATTTCTTCCGCGGCGGCCTCGGATCCTGTCAGGTGGAAATGCACTGACGCCCGGGTCTTTGATTGCCACGACCTCGCCCGCCGCATCCCTTCAGCCGTCGGAATCCCGTTTAATTTCCCCCATGAAACACCCCCTCGTTCGCACTCTGCTTTGCCTGTTCGCCTTGGCCTCGTTCGCCCGCGCCGCGGAAAACACCCCGCCCCAGGGCTTCACCGCCCTCTTTAACGGCAAGGACCTGACCGGCTGGTATGGCTGGGGCACCAAGAATCCCACCGAGCTGTGGGCGATGACGCCCGCGCAACTGGCCGACTACAAACGCAAGTCTGTCGAAGGCGGTCTCCCCGTGGGCAAGGCCGGACCGGAACACATCAACGCGCACTGGAGCGTGGCGCAGGGCGAACTCATCAATGACGGCAAAGGCCTGTATCTCACGAGCGACAAGGACTACGGCGACTTCGAGTTGATGGTGGACTACAAGGCGCTGCCCGACGGCGACAGCGGGATCTATTTGCGCGGCATTCCGCAGGTGCAGATCTGGGACACCACGAAGGGCGATCCGCGGGGGCTCGGCCAGGACAAGGGCTCCGGCGGGTTGTGGAACAACCGCAAGGGCGCCCCCGGCAAGGATCCGTCCCAAAAAATGGACCGGCCGTTTGGCGAGTGGAACCGGTTTCAGATCCGGATGATTGGCGAACGCGTCACGGTCATCTTCAACGGCGAGAAAGTTGTGGACCATGTGGTGCTGGAAAATTTCTTCGCCAATCAAAAGGCCGGTTACGTGGCCTACGCCGCTCCAGGTGCGCCCAAAGACGCCAAGAAAGAGCAAAAACTAGCGAACGGATTTATGCGCGACCCAGCGTTTCCGAAGGGCCCGATCCAACTGCAAACGCACGGCAGCGAGATTCGCTGGCGCAATGTGTTCATCCGGGAGATCGGCGCCGACGAGGCCAACCGGGAACTCGCGAGCCGCGGAGCGGAGGCCGGCTTTGTGGAAAAAGTGAACGGCAAAGATTTGAGCGGCTGGACGGGCGCCCTGGACAGTTACGAAGTGAAAAACGGCGCCATCGTCTGCAAACCGGGCAAGGGCGGGGATCTGTTGACCAAGGATGAATTTGAAAACGGCATCATCCGCGTCGAGTTCCGCCTGCCGGTGGCCGGCAACAACGGCATCGCGCTCCGCACCCCGCTCAACGGACATTCCTCGAAAGACGGGCTGGAGATCCAGGTCATCGACAGCGACGGCTACAACGCGAAGCAGGCCGCCGCCGGAAAAAAAGGCCTCGAGCCCGCGCAGTATCACGGCTCGCTCTATCACTGCGTCGGGGCGAAGCACGGTTACCTTCGGCCGGTGGGCGAATGGAATTTCGAGGAGATCGAAGTGCAGGGGCAGAAGATCAAGGTGACGCTCAACGGCACCAAGATTCTCGACGTGGATATTTCGACGTTCGACCGCAGTCAGATCAAGACGCCGCCCAAAGGCCTCGACCGCACGAAGGGCCATATTGGTTTCGCCGGGCACAGCGACCCGGTGGAGTTCCGCAGCTTCAAAGTGAAGCAGCTGTAGGGATCGGCCAGAGCTTACTTCCCCGTGGCCCGGCTCGCCTTCGAGCGGCCGCCGGCCCAAATGTCATATTCGGGAGTCGAATACTCCCGGAAGAATGCCTCGAGGCGGCTGTGCAACCCGGCGGTGGTCGCGGCGGTGCCCGGCTCGCCGAACCGATTGGTGCGCTCCTGCGGATCCGCCGCCATATCGTAGAGTTCATGCGGGCCGGCGGGCTGGCGCAGCACGAGCTTCCAGCGCTCGGTGCGGATGGCGCGGCAGGTTTCGAATTCGTAGAAGACCGCTTGGTCCCAGGGAATTTCCTTTCCGTGGAGAATCGGCGAAAAATCCCGGCCGGGTGACTTCGGCTTGACCGGCATTTTGTCCGCCAGACCGAGGTGCCCGAGCACGCTGGGGAGAAAATCGTAGTTGCTCACGAGGGCGTCGCTCGTCGCGCCGGCGGGGATGCGTCCCGGCTGGTGAAAAACAAAGGGGATCTGCATCATCAGCTCGTGCGCACCGACGGGACGGGAGTGATCGCCCATGCCCCACCGACCGTTCTGACCGCCCATCCAGCCCTGGTCCGAAGTGTAGACGACGAGCGTGTTCTCGGTGAGGCCGTGGCGTTCGAGGGTCGCCATGATTTCGCCCACGCCGTCGTCGACGCCGCTGACTTCGGCGGCGACGCGCCGGATCGACTCGGCGTTGTTGTGATACGCCTTCAACTGCCGTTGCCACGGATGCATCGGCTCGCGCGGAAAGGACGGGAGTTCCTTGTCGGCATAATAGGCGGCGTGCCGGTTCTTTGCTTTGTTGCCGAGCAGGCCGCCGAGGGCGTAGGGGCCGTTGTAGGCGAGAAACAGAAAGAACGGCCGCGCCTTGTTCTCCTCGATGAAGGCGACGCCGCGGCGGGTCCACAGGTCCGTCGTGTAGCCGGCTTCTTGGCGCACGACCCCGTGCTCAATCACGTCCTGGTGGTAGAACTCCTTGGTGTGGCCGTCGGGTTTCGTCACCCAGAAGCTGAACCCTTCCGACGGGGTGAGGTTGGCGCCGAGGTGCCATTTGCCGCTGAGCCCGCAGGTGTAGCCGGCGTCGCGGAGAATTTCCCCGAGCGAACGGAACTCAGCGATCGTGTTGTAAGCCTGCGGCCCCATCATGAATTTCGGATCGAGAAACGAATGGACGCCGTGCTGCGAGGGAATCAGGCCGGTGAGAAACGTCGCGCGCGTGGGCGAGCACACGGGATTGCTGCTGAGGGCGCGCGTGAAGCGCAGGCCGTTCGCGGCGAGCCGGTCGACGTTGGGCGTGCGGATGTCCTTGTTGCCATAACACCCGAGCGTCCACGCGCCTTGGTTGTCGGTCAGAATGAACACCAGATTCACCGGCTTCGCCGGGGCGGCCCGGACGATCAGGGCGAACATTATCCAGAGCAGAGCGAGCAGGAGCCGGGGCATGGGAGGTGGGGTGGATGAGTGGATTCGCGACGAGTGTTGCGGTGGGGCTAGGGCCCGCCGATCGCCACCCGTTTCACGGTTGTGCGAAAGTAAATCGTGCCATCGGCCACGGCGGGTGCGGCGAGGCACAAGCCTTCGAGACGGTTTTGCGCCACGAGCGTAAACGCGCTGATCGCGACGACGACCGCGCCTTCTCCGCCTGCGTTGGCTTACCGAGGCCTTTTTTCCCTCGCAGCGTGCCGTCCATGCCGAAACAGTTCAGCGTAGCCGCCGCGAGCGCCGCGGCGACGCGACAGGGGCGAAAGAATGGGGGTGCGGTCATCAGCGCAGGGCGGTCGG
>CAJAYO010000159.1 GCA_903948415.1 uncultured Opitutia bacterium
AGACCGCGACCGTGGTGTAGGCGCGCTCGTAGTGCAGCCCCTGCGCGGCGAGTTGGTCAATGTGCGGCGTGAGGTCTTTGCTGGGGCCGCCATAGACGCCGCTGGAATCGAAGTTCATGGCGTCCGCGGTGAAGAGCAGGATGTTCAGCGGCGCGGCCAGGGCGGAAGCGCCGAGGAGGCAGAGGAGGGCGAGGAGCTTCATGGCGGATGCGGGATGCGGGCGATTTCCGCCCGGCGCCCGGCCCGGGAATTCAAGTCCTCGGCGGGGCCCAGGTGCCTGGGGGGAACGATGCCCTTGCCGAGCGGCTCGCGCCGGACACTCCTGGGGCGGGTGCCCAGACCTGGGTGAAGCGGATGACGACATGGGGTCGCGCGGTCGGCGGGGATCGGCGGGGGGAGGGGCGTTGTTTCGGGCGGAAGGAAGGTCCCGCGGTCCACGCCCCGGGCTGCCACGAGCGGCGCACTCAAAACGCCACGGTCGCCGTGGTGACGTATTGGCGGGGTTCCGTGTAGCGCGTCCAAGTGTAGCCATTGCCGACGTCGACTTTCTCGTCAAAGACGTTGTTGACGTTGAGCTGGAGCGTCCAGTTGAAGCGGCCAAACTTGCGGCGGTAGCTGACGAAGGGATTGGTGAGGATGTAATTTTCACTCCTGACCGGGGGCAGGATCTGCACGCCGGAGATGGTGACCCCGGTGCGCTCGCGGCCGCGGGTATAACGGGCGGCGATACCGGCGGTGAAGCCCTTGAGCCGACCCTCGTTGAAGCTGTAGCGGGTGGTGACGCTGGCGGTGGCGCGCTGGGCGATCGAGATTACGCCCTCCTGGTCCTCGAGATACTCGCGGGTGAGGATGGTGGCGTTGTCGGGATCGAGCCCTTGGCTGCTGGCGACGGCCCGGGCCTGGGTGAGGACCGCGCCGAGCAGCGGGAAGAACCGGGTGAACTCGGTCTGGTTGCGCGAGTAGGAGCCGAGGAGCGTCCAGTTGCGGTTGAGGTTGACGAGCACCTGGTATTCCCAGCCGGTCGAGGTGCGGTCGCGGTAGTCGACCGTATTGGCGAGGTCAGTCGCGAGAAGCAGATTCAGCTCGTCGCGGACTTGGTTGCTGATCGCGGCTTGGAGGTTTTCCTGCTTGGTGTCAAAGCGCGTGACGGTGGCCTCGACTTTGCCGGCGAAGAGTTTGAAGCGCGCGCTGAAGTCGGCACCTTCGCCGGTGAGCGGGACGACGGCGCCGCCGGTGAGGTCGGTGCCGATGTTGTCGGAGAACTGCGACGACTCGAAGTAGCCGCCGGTGAGCGAGAGCCAGGGGCGGACGTGCCAGACGGCGCCGTAGGTCTGGTTGCTGCTCCAGTCATCCGAATGCGGATAGAGCGCCATGCCCCCGGCCTTGCGGATGCCGTCGTTGGGCAGGCGGGAGCCGTCGGCGGCCAAGAAGGTGGCCTGGTTGAAGTTGGCTCGGTCGCCGTGGTGGCGGCGCTGACGCTTTGCAGCCAGTGCTCGCGGCTGACGCCGATGCTCGTGCGGACCTGGCCCTTGAAGTAGGCGCCGAGGATGTTGAGGGAGCCGGAGGTGAGGCTCTGGTCCTGGTGGCGGTTGAGGCCCGCATTCGAGCGGAAAAGCTGGGTGACGCCGGGGCGGACGTTCCAGCCGAGCTGCTCGTCGCTGTTGCCGTCGCGCAGGTAGTGGATATTGGAGACAAGGTTGTTCGTGAACCAGGCGGCGTCACCGGTGTAGCCGCGGCGGGCGATCTCCTCACGGGTCAGCGAGTAGCCGAAGAATTCGGAGTAGACTTTCTCGTGGCGGTAGTTGGCGCCAAGGACGACGCGCTGAGTGATGCCCCAGGGGAGGACGGCGTCGTAGACGAGCTGGGCGCGCCAGTTGAGGATGTCGTGGCCGCCGGGATTATAGATCGGCACGTGCAGGACATACATCTGCTCGTAGTTGGGGTTGGGGACGGTGCCGGGGCCGTTGGGGTTGGGGAGCACGGGGTTGACGTCGATGTGGAGGTAGCGGCTGGCGGGGGCGATGACGGTGACGGTGGAGAAGGCCTGCTTGCGGATGGTGTCGTCGACTTGGGCGTTGTGGGCGACGAGGGCGTGGAGCTTCTCGGAAAACGCGTGCTTGAGCTCGACGGTGTAAGCGAAATATTTGGAGTTCTGCTTGGTGTCAGGGCCGCCCCAGTCCTGGCTCAGCGGGATGATGCTCTCGGGGACGCGGCGAACCGCGAGGCGGTTGGGATTCTGCGGGTCGGTGGCGGACGTGGCGGCGGCGCCGGTTTGCGTGAACGAAATGCGGAAGGTGTTCGCGGCGGTGGACTGCCAGTTGTTGATGACGCCGCCGACGTCGACGAGGGCGTGAGTGAGCGAGGTGGCGGCGCGGATCGGCTGCATGCCGACGCCGTTGGTCTGTAGGCCCGGGCGGAGCGGGTCGGCATCGAGGGCGCTGGTGCCGGTGCCGTAGACGTAGGCGGCGCGGTAGTCGCCGGGTCCGAGATGGCCGATGTGGTAGGTGCTATTACCGGTCTCATAGGCGGCGTCGATCTGCGTGCGACGGTGCTGGAAGGGTTGCCAGCGGAGCGAGCCGGCGTAGCCCTCGAGGTCGCGGCCCATGCGCTGCTTGAAATTCTCGACCTCGGACTGGATGGCGTTGACGCGGACGGCGAGGCGGCCGGGGAGGATGGGCTGGTTGAAATCGAGGGAGTAGCGCTGTGTGCCGAAATTGTCGTAGCGAACCTGGACGGAGCCGCGGCGCTGGAAGGATGCCCGCTTGCTGGCGATATTGATGGTGCCGCCGGCATCGACGTCGCCGAAGGCGAGGCCGCTGGGGCCGCGGCTGAATTCGATGCGCTCGGTGTTAAAGACGTCGGCGGCGAGATACCACGGGAAGCCGTCGCGGAGCTGGCGGATGGAGGCGAGGCCGCGGATGTTAACCTGATTGCCGCTGCGGTTACCGACGACGGCGCCGATGGTGCCTTGGTCGTTGAATTGGTTCTCGGTGCTCATCCCGAAGTCGACGGCGTCGAAGTAATTGTTGAGGGCGAGGTCCTGGAGGA
>CAJAYO010000160.1 GCA_903948415.1 uncultured Opitutia bacterium
CAGTTCAGGCAGCGGACTGGATGGGGCAAGAAGCGATGACGATGGCCGAACAGTGGCTGCGTCCGCAGGGATTCAATCTTCTCGTGGATTCGTTCGAGGACTGCAGCGGCGGAGCGGGGACTATCGGCGGCGATCGTTTCCCAGATGAGTTCGAGGTCAGTGCGGCTAAGCTCCGAATAACGCAGTTGAGCCATGACTCAGGCGCTCTTTTTTAACTTGGCGCTCAAACGGGCGCGTCCGCGGCGCTTGATGTCGTCAAAAAATGCGCGGTGTTCGGCCGCAGTGTTGATTTCTATGTAGCGGCCCTCGGCGTGATCGCGCATGCCCTCCTCGACGGCTGCACGCAAGCGGGCGAGCTGTTCCTTTTGAATCGCGGGGTCTTGGGCAAAGTCTTCCAGCAAATCGGTGCGGTGTTTGACCGGGAGTTTGCGGGCGGCGGCCTTGATCTCGGCGACGGTGGACATGGAGTAAATGTGAGCGGGGATGACGGTGAAGACAAACGGGATTTTGGGTCGGAGCTTACTCTTCGGCGAAGTAGTCGGAGTCGATGCGCTTCACTTCGTAGCTGGCCTCGAGGGTGACGCCGAGGCCGTGGTCGATCATGAGGGTGGCGAGTTTTTCGCCGTCGATGAGGACGATGCGGGCGTCGTGTTTCGTAGCGGAGGCGAGGGCTTCTTTGGTGAACGACGAGGTGGTGATGAAGACGCCTTTCCTCGCGCGATGTTCGGCGAGAGCGCCGGCAAATTTTTGAATCTCAGGGCGGCCGACGGGGTTTTCCCAGCGTTTGGCTTGGAGGTAGATGCTGTCGAGACCGAGGCGGTCTTCGTTGATGATGCCGTCGATGCCGCCGTCACCGCTGCGGCCGATGGCGCGACCGGCGTCCTGGCGTGAGCCGCCGTAGCCCATCTTGAGCATCAGTTCGACGACGAGGCGTTCGAAGAAGTCGGGCGGGGAGGCGGCAATGCGGGTGAGGACTTCAGTTGCCAAGTCGCGCTTGAGCTGGGCGTGGATCGACTCGATTTGCTCTTCCGGATTCTCGCGCTGCTCGAGTGGCGCTGTGAGGGCCGACGCCTGGGCTTCTTCGTGTTTGGTGGTGCGAAATTTTACGAACTCCGGAAACGTGTTGAGAAAACTGATATCGATTCGGGTGGGTTTGGTGGCGAGTGCGGCTTGGCCGGCGGGTGTTATCCTAAAGTGCGCCCGTTTTGGGGATGAGAGCAGGCCGGCTTTGGATAAATAAGTGCGGGCCCCGGCGACGGGTTGCGAAACGTGGCCTGTCGTCCGCTGGGCAGGAGCTGACGAAGGTCTTCGTCGGTAAGCTTGAATTCGCGGGCAAGCGAATCGACGACACGGCCGATCGGGCGAATTTCACCGTCGGTGTAGGTGCGCAGGAGGGGCAGCATCAGCGTTTGGAAATCGGGGATAGGCATGGGATCAAGTCTTCGCGTCGAGTTTGAGGATGAGGCCGTCGAGGATCGCGTCGGTTTGGAGTTTGATGCGCTGGCCGGCGGGGGGCGTTTTGTCGGCGGGGGCGTTTTTCTTTTGGAGTTCGTAGGCGGCGTCGCCCTCGGCTTGGGCGGCTTTCACGAAGGCTTCTTTCACGTCGTGAAACGCGGCGCCGTCGCCGAGTTCGGCGGCGGTTGCGACGCGGCCGAAGAAGGCGGTGGTGGAGTCGCCGACGAGCCAGATGCGCCAGTCCTGGTCGTCGGCGAAGTAGGCGGCGACGGCGCCGCGGGGGGTGACGCCGAGTTGGGCGGCGAGAGCTTTCATGAAGGCGCCGGGGGCGCTGTCCTCGGCGGCGGTGGGGGATTTGGCGAAGACGCGCGCGGCGATCCGGAGGCCGGTGGTGCGCTCGACGTTGGCGAGCTTGGAGTTGAAGGTTTTCGCGCGGGGAGGTTCGGCGGGGAGAAGGTTGTCGGGGTCGGCGAAGTGGGACGTGGCGGTGGGGAGCGGCGTGGCGCCGGGGGTGTCGGCGTATTTTTTGGCCCGGGCGGCGAGGGCGGCGAAGGTGGCGGGGTCGTTTTTGAAAGCGCGGGCGGCGGGGCCGACGCGGAGGATTTTGATCGAGACGGGGTCGTCCTGCCGGATGTGGGCGAGCGTATCCAGACCGCGGACGGTGCGGCCGAAGACGGAGTGGAGGTAGTTGAGGCGGTGGGTGGGCGCGAGGGTGAGGAAGAATTCGCAGCTGTTGGTGTCGGGGCCGGCGTTGGCCATCGAGAGAATGCCGGCGGAGTCGTGGCGGAGGCCGGGGACGAATTCGTCGGGGAAGTGCGGGGTGACGGGTTTCGCTTCGTCGTCGGTGTCTTTGAGGCCGGGGTTGCCGCTTTGGATAACGAAGCCGGGGACGACGCGATACCAGGTGAGGCCGGTATAAAACGGTTGGCCGTTTTTCGAGGCGAGCGTGCCCTCGGCGAGGCCGGTGAAGTTCGCGCACATGAGCGGCGCGCGCGTGTAGAAGAGTTCGACGGTGGTGGTGCCGCGGGGTGTGGTGAATTCGGCGTAGAGACCGTCGGGGAGGGGGGCGGAGGGCGTCGACTCGGCGGCGTGGAGGGAGGCCGAGGGATGCAGACAGAGGACGGAGAACAGGAGACAGAGGACGGAGAACGGCGCGCGCAGGCGCGCAGCGCGGCGGAAAGCGGGCGGCGTTGAGTGCATGCTGCGGACGGTGGGCGCGGGGGGGTGGGGCGACAAGGGAAGTTTCGGGGGGAGTTTCCGGGCACAAAAAAGCACGGCCGCGGGGACCGTGCTAGGAAAGGGAACTACGGCAGTTGGAAACCGCCGCTCCGTCGGGCTCAGGGGAGGAACGAGCAGATGTATTCGCAGAGGCCGGACTTGACGGCGATGGTGAAGCCGCTGTTGGCGGGGACGTCGAAAAACGTGCCGGCGCCGTAGGTCTTGGTTTCCGTGCTGTCTTTTTGGGTGACGGTGCATTCGCCGGCGACGATCTCCATGCGCTCGGCGGCGCCGGTGCCGAAATAATACGAGCCGGGGCGAATGAGGCCGAGGGTCTTCTTCGCCGCATCGGCGAAGAGGACGGTGTGGCTGACGACGTTGCCGTCGAAGTAGACATTGGCCTTGGTCACGACGGTGACGCCGGCGAATTGGGTCGGGAGGGAGGACATGGTGGAGGGAAAGGAAAAGTGAGAGTGAAAGGGAGAGTGAAAGGGAGAGTGAGAGTGGAGGAGAGGGCAAGCGCGGGTTGCGGGGCGGCGATGGTTGGGGAAATTTCGTTGGCGAGGAGGAAGGACACGTCATCGTGGGAAAGATGAACTCCCGCTTGGTGATCCGTTGGTGGTTAGCATGCGTAGCGGGGGCGTGTCGGTTAGCCGGGCAAGCGGTGGCAGAAAATGTGATGGCACCGACGATGCCGGGAGTGATGCATTTTGTTCCAGCTGGAGCGTTGGACTTCCGGGCGCTCCTGCCTGAGCCGCCGCCGGTGGGGACGCTCGCGGCGGAGGCCGATTTGACGGCGGTGCGTCAGGCGCAGGCTTGGCGGACACCCGAGCAGGTGGCGTGGGCCAAGCTGGTGGAGCGAGACAATGTGTTCAACTACGTTGGCGTCATCGGGCCGTGGTTCACCTCCGAGCGGCTGCCGCGGTTGGCGGAGTTTTTCGCGCGGGTCGGCGAGGATATGAAGGCGATGGACCGTGCGGCCAAGCTGCCGTTTTTGCGGGCGCGACCGACGACGGTGGATCCGAGTTTGCAGCCGTGTGTGGCGCTGCCGACGAGCACATCCTATCCCAGCGGGAGCGCGATGCAGGCTTGGGTGTGGGGAGCGCTGCTCGCGGACATGTTTCCGTTTCGCCGCAAGGAAATACTCGAGCGGGCAGAGCGCGCGGCGTGGGGGCGCGTGATCGGCGGGGTGCATTTCCCGAGCGATCTGGTCGGCGGGAAACGGCTCGCGATGGTCTATCTCGCCGAGGCGTGGAAAAGTTCAGGGTTTCAAGTCGGCGTGGAAGCGTCGCGGGCCGAGTTGATGCGGGTGGCGCTGGAAAACGTGCGGTGAGTCGGCTGGCGGGCGCCCGCCGCCATGCGGTGCGACGCAAAACGGACGGCGGCGGAGAGCCGTCCCTACCCTTGCCGGGTCGCGGGAGTGCGCTACTTGGCGGGGGCTTCGCCGCCGAGGGCGCGGAGGAGGGCGTGTTGCGCCTGGTCGAACGCGGCGACGGCGGCGACGTAGTCGCGACGGGCGCGGGTGAGTTCCTCCTCGGCGATCAAGTCCTCGAGGACACCGCTGACGGCTTGGGCGCGGCGGTCGCGCGAGAGTTCGGCGGTTTTGGTCGCGGCGTCGAGGGCGGCGCGGAGCGAGGCGAGTTGCGCGGAGAGGGATGAGGCGCGGGCGTGGAATTCGACGACCTGGCGGCGGATGGCGTCGCGGGTTTGCTCGAGTTCGAGTTCGCCGCGGCGGAGACGGGCCTCGCTGCTGCGGACGCGGCTGCGGTCGAAGAGGCCGCCGGGGCCGATGCGCCAGCTGAGCCCGACGCCGTAGTCGGTGGAGGAATCGAAACCGCGCGACCAGCTGCGGAGGCCGGTGTCGCCGCCGAGGCCGCCGAGGGCGGCCTGGGCGCTGACGACGGGAATGAGGGGGGCGGTGCGGGCGCCGTTATGCTGCTCGCGGACGGCAGCGAGGCGGGCGTCGGCTTGGGTGAGTTCGGGCCGGGCGGCAAGGGCGCGGGCGACGAGGGCGGCGAGGTCCGGCGCGGGGGCGCCGGGGCTCGCCGCCCGTTTAAGTTCGGAAGGGGAAGAGGAGGTGGGGACGAGGGTGGTGGGGATGAGTTCGGCGGGATTGGGCGTGAGGTCGACGGTGGGGTCGAGTTTGAGGAGTTCGGCGAGGCGCGCGGCGGCGATGCGGGCCTGTTCGCGGGCTTGCTGGACGGCGGTTTCGTGGCGGGCGCGGGCGGTGGCGACGCGCTGGACGTCGCCGGCAAAGGTGACGCCGGCGGAGGCGGAGGCGACGAGTTGGGCGTGGTGGCGTTCGCTGATGGCGAGGGCTTCGGTCGCGATGCCGATGGTCGCGGTGGCGCGAAGGAGTTCGTAGTAGGCGAGGGCGGCGTCGGTGACGGTGTTCTGGCGCTGCGTGGTGAGCGCGGCTTCTTCGGCGCGGGCGCGTTGCTGGGCGGCGAGTTTTTGGTAGTAGACTTCGCCGAGGTCCCATTGGGCGTTGAGGCCGACGCCGGCGGAGAAGGAGCGTTTGTCGGCGTCGATGATGCGGCCTTCGACCGTCTGGATATTGTTTTCGTGCTGGCGGAAGCCGAGACCGGCGGTGACCCACGGGAACATGCGCTCGCGGGCGACGTCGGCGTCGGCGCGGGCTTCGGCGAGTTTTTCCCGGGCGATCTTGACGGAGAGGTTGTCGGCGCCGGCGAGGCGGAGCGTCGTGGCGAGGTCGATGGGTTGGGGGGCGGCGGTGACCGCCACGGGGGCGAACAAGAGGGTGGTGAAAAGGATCACGGGTCGGGAGACCCG
>CAJAYO010000161.1 GCA_903948415.1 uncultured Opitutia bacterium
CCGGGGCGTTGGTATCACACCCAACGTGACCAAACCGATTGCACAGAGGGTACGGAGCCCTGCCCACCGAGCGCACAGAGCAGCCAAGGTGTTTGGCTCCGTGTCCTCGGTGCGAAACTCGGTGCTCTGGGAAAAATAATTTCCTCAGGAAAGGGTGATGGAGGCGGGTTAGGGCTTGGTCTCGATCTTGACGTCGGTGACGGGCTTGCCGGTCTGGTTGAGGAAACGGACGCTGCCCTGCCAGTTGTTTTCCTCGTTGACGACTTTCAGGACGAGGACGTTGACGCCTTTTTTCAGGGTGACGCCGGTGGCGGTGTCTTCGGCGTCTTTTTCGAGGCTGCGGGTGTCGGTGAACTTCACGAGTTCCCGGCCGTTCAGATAGACTTTGCCCTGGTCGTTGCTGTTCATCTTCAGCGTGAGGCCGGTTTTTTCGGCGGGGCAGACGATGTAGGCGACGGCCCAGGCGACGACCTGTTCGCTTTGCGCGGGGTGGAGTTCCTTGAAGTCGACGTAGAAAGTGGCCGAGGCGACTTTGGTCCAGGCGAGTTCTTTGCCGGCGAGTTTCTGCACGGCGCCTTCCTTGGCGGCCGGCGCGGCTTCTTCGGCGAACTGTTTTTTGTCGAGGGCCTCGGCGCCCGAGCTTTCGGCGATGGGGAGGGGAGCGAGGACGAGCCAGTCGCGGATGAAGCCCTCGGGGTCGGGTTGGCCGTTTTGGGCGAGGCCGGGGAGGGCGGACGCGGCGAGGAGCGTGAGAGTGGCGAGGATACGGGGAGTTTTCATGGGGGGAAGTGGGGCTGGTTGCGGGCCGCGGGCGGGATGGCGAGCCAGGACGGTTGGCCGGGTCGATCGGCGGGGTGGGGTGGATCGCGGGACGGGCTCAGTCGAGCGGGGCTTTTTCGAAGTCGGAGGGGCTGACCCAGCCGGCGGTGATTTTTTCGCCCTTCATGTAGCGTTCGTAGAAATTCACGTGCGCGGTGTTGGAATGCGGGTAGCGGTCGAAGAGGGCGCCTTGGCCGAACATGCGCGGGTCGCCCTGGGCTTTGAGGGCGGTTTCCATCGTGGCCTTGAGGGCGGCGCGCTGGGCGGCGGTGGCGGGAACGGTGGCGAGATTTTTCACGCAGTCGCGGTCGGTCGTGAGGTCGTAGAATTCCACGGCGGGGCGGCGGCCGAAGCAGAGCGCCCAGAAGGGATCGGCGGCGTTGGCGCGGTGGGCGTCGAGGATGAAGGACTTGGTGGCGCCGGCGTCGACGTTGAGGTAACCGGTCTCGGGATTGCAGGCGGGCCAGCGGGAGGGCTCGTAGTTTTCGAGGTAGAGCTGGCCGCCTTTGACGATGCCGCGGATGGGGTAGCCGACGTCGCCGGGGCGGCCGATGTCGTGGCGCTCCATGCCGATGAGGACGTGGTCGCGCGCGGGGTTGATCTGGCCGGAGCGGTTGACGCGGAAAATATCGGTGAGGCTGCGGCCGGGCGAGGGGGCCATGCCGGTCTTGGCCCACGGGAGGCCGGCGACTTCGGCGAAGGTCGGGGCCAAGTCGATAAAGCTGATGTAGTCGTCGGCGACGCGGCTCTGGCCGGCGATGCCGGCGGGCCACATGGCGGCGAAGGGGATGTGATTGGAATACTCATACGCGCTGCCCTTGCCGCGGGGGAAGGGCATGCCGTGGTCGGAGGTGACAATCACGAGGGTGTTGGCGAGGAGGCCGCGCTTCTCGAGGGCGGCGAGCATGCGGCCGAGGTGGGAGTCGAAGTGCTCGATCTCGTAGGCGTAATCGAGCAGGTCGTGGCGGACGGTCTCGTTGTCGGGCCAGAAGGAAGGGACGCGGTCGATGTCGGCGAGTTGCTTGCCGCCCTTCTTCACGCCGGAGCCGAATTCGTAGCCGCGGTGGGGTTCGATGGCGCCGTACCAGAAGGCCCACGGTTTATCGGGCGAGGCGGCGGCGAGGAAGTCGTCGAAGTTGCCGGCGTAATCCGAATTGCCGATACCGGAGGTGGAGGGCTGGGCCTTGCGGGCGTTGAAGGCTTGGCCGGTCATGGCGCGCGGTTTGCCGGCGGCGTCCTTGGCGACGCCGGGGCCCCAGCCCTTGGTGGTGTGGCCGACGGTCCAGCCGTTTTCGGCGAGGGCTTCGCCCCAGCCCTTGAACTCGGGCGGGAAGTAGCAGAGGTGATTGGCGGCTTCCTTGAGTTGCCACGAGTTGCGGCCGGTGAGGATGGCGGCGCGTGACGGGGCGCACTTGGCGTTGGGGGTGTAGGCGTTTTTGAAGAGAATGCCGTCGCGGGCGACGCGGTCAAAATGCGGGGTGCGCACCCACTTGGTGCCGTAGGCGCCGGCGTGGACGCCCCAGTCATCGGCGATGGCGAAGAGGATGTTGGGCGGTCGGGGCGGGGTGGAATCGGCGGCGCGACCGGTGGTCGCGGCGAGGCTGAAGCAGGCGAGAACGCGGAGGAAGGCGCGAACGCGGACGAGGGCGAGAA
>CAJAYO010000162.1 GCA_903948415.1 uncultured Opitutia bacterium
CCCTGCGGATCCAGCGCCGTCTTCACCGCGCGATACACCGCGGCGTCTGCCCGCCGCCCCGGCCACAACGCCCTGCCACCGCGCAACGTCATCGCCGGCCACCCCAAACCGCCCGCGACGTTCCCCCCGCGCGGCAGTGACACAAACCCCACGTTTCCGCCCAACCCCACCCACCCCCGCGCACCCGCCAGGCTGTCCGTCCATCGTACGAACTCCACGACCTGCGCCGGCACCAGCGCGACCTTCACCCATTCCCCGCCGTCGTGCGCCCACCCAAACTCCCGCACGTCGCCCCAAATCTTTGCCGCGGCCTCGTCCGTCAACGCCACGCCCGGCCAGCGCGAAAACATTTCCGCCGCCAACGCCTCCAGCGCCGCCGCCGGCCCGGCGAGCCGCGCATACACCGCGCCTTCCGCCGGATCCGCCTCCAGCGCATCCAACTCCCACCGCTGGACCGCCGCCTCGGTAAACATCGCCGTCATCGCCACCGCGTCCACCGCCGCGAACCGCAACGTCCGCGTCGTCACCGCCCGCGGAAACACCTTGAAGGTCACTTCCGCCAACGCCCCGTAGCGCCCGAGGCTGCCCACAAAAAATTTGGGCAGATCGAACCCCGCCGCGTTCTTGACGACCTTTCCGCCCATCCGCAGCAGCCGCCCGCCGCCATCGACGAAACGCACGCCCACAATAAAATCCCGCAGCCCGCCAAAGCGAAACCGCCCCGGCCCGCCCAGCCCTGCCGCCACCGTCCCGCCGATCGTCGCCCCCGCATCCACCAGCAGCGGATCAAAGGGCAGATACTGCCCGCGCTCCGCGAGCGCCGCCGCGATCTCCTTCACCGGCGTTCCCGCCAGCGCCGTAAACGTAAACTCGCTCGGCTCATACTCCACGATCCCCCGCATCCCCACCGTCGAAATCTTCACCACCTCCGCGCCCACCGCCGACAACCGCGGCTTCGTCCCCGCCCCCACGGCGAGCACGCGCGGCGCCGACCGCACCGCCTCCGCCAGCTCCGCCGCCGTCGTCACCATCATGATCTTATCCGTGTTCATCCGTGCCATCCGTGGTTAAAAATTCCGATTCTTCCGTGTCGTCCGTGTGTTCCGTGGGCCCATCTTTCGTTGGTCAGTCGCATCATGATCGTCGCACCGTTCACTCCCGCGTGATCACGCCCGCCCGCTCCAGCGGATGCAGCCCCTGCTGCGCCGTCGTCATCACGTCCGGCGCCCCCGCGGGAAACATCTTCCCGGGATTCGCGATCCCCAGCGGATCGAACGCCGCGCGCACCCGCTTCAGGCAGTCCATCTCGTCCGCCGTAAACATCTCCGGCATGTAGTCGCGCTTCTCCACCCCCACCCCGTGCTCGCCCGTGATCGAACCACCCATCGCGATGCACATCCGCAAAATTTTTCCGGCCAGCGCTTCCGCCCGCGCCAGCCCGTCCGCCTCCTTGCCGTTGTACATGATCAACGGATGCAGATTGCCGTCGCCCGCATGAAACACATTCGCGACCCGCAGCCGCGCCTCCGCCGCCAGCTCGCCGATCCGCTTCAACGCCTCGCCCAGCCGCCGCCGCGGCACCACGCCGTCCTGCACAATAAAATCCGGCGACAACCGCCCCACCGCGCTGAACGCACTCTTGCGCCCCTTCCAAATCGCCATCCGCTCCGCCGCGTCTTTCGCCACCCGCACTTCCACCGCACCGCTCGCCGCCAAAATCTTCTCCAACCGCACACGATCAAGCGCGACCACTTCCCGCGGCCCCTCCAACTCCACGATCAACACCGCCGCCGAATTCGGCGGATAGTCCGCGTGCACCGCCGCCACCGCCGCCTCCAGCGCCAGCGCATCCATGATCTCCAACGCCCCCGGCAACAGCCCGCTCGCAATCACCGCCGACACCGCGTCGCCCGCTTTCTCGAGCGAGTCGTACCCCGCCAACACCGTGTGAAACGTCTCCGCCCGCGGCAGCAGCTGCAGCGTCACCTCCAGCGCGATCCCGAACAGCCCTTCGTTGCCCACAAACAACCCCGTCCAGTCCGGCCCCACTTGCTCCCGGCTCGCACTCCCGAACTCGACCACCTCGCCCGTCGCCAGCACGGCCTTCAGCCCGAGCACGTGGTTCGACGTCATCCCATATTTCAGACAATGCGCCCCGCCCGAGTTGAACGCCACATTGCCGCCGATCGTGCAGATCGACTGGCTCGACGGATCGGGCGCGAAATGCAGCCCAAATTTCTGCGCCGCCAAGGTCACATGCGTGTTCACCACGCCCGCCTCCACCACCGCCATCCGCCCCGCCGCATCGATCCGCACAATCCGGTTCAGCCGGTTCAACGTAATGACGATGCCCTCTTTCACGGGCAGCGAGCCCCCCGACAAACTCGTCCCGCTGCCGCGCGCGACAAACGGCAGTTTCTCCGCGTGGCAAAACCGCACGATCTGGATCACCTCGTCCTGCGTTTCCGGCACGGCGACCGCCAGCGGCCGCGCCGCAAACGCCGACAGCCCATCGCTCTCGTAGGCCGCCAACTGCGCCGGCGCCGACAGGATCCGCCCCTTCGGCAGCAGCGCCGTCAACCGTGAAATCACATCCGCTTTCATCCCGATTTTTTATCTTCCGCGTTGTTCGTAGGCGGCCAGCTCGCTGGCGCTCCTGGTCGTCCTGCCTCCGGCCCGCCCCTCACGCCAAAACCGCCTTCAACGCGGCGAGCACGAGATCCACATTTCGCACGGTCGAGCCGTGGCCCATCAAACCGATGCGCCACGCCTTGCCCGCCATCGGTCCGAGGCCCGCCCCGATCTCGATGCCATACTCTTCCAGCAACCGCCGGCGCACCTTCGCGTCGTCCGCGCCCGCCGGGATCGAGATGCAGTTCAACGAGTGCAGCGAATGCTTCGGAATGTAGCAGAGCCCCATCGCCTCCAACCCCGCGCGCAACCGCCGATACATCTGCGCATGCCGCTCGACGCGCGCGTCGAGCCCTTCCTCCAGCACGATCGTCAACGCCTCATGCAACGCATACGTCATGTTGATCGGGGCCGTGTGGTGATACACCCGCCCGCCGCCCGCCCCCGCCCCGCCCGTGTAGTATTTCCGCAGCATCGATACATCGAGATACCACGACTGCACCTTCGTCTTGCGCGCATCCATCACCGCCAGCGCCCGCTCGCCGAAACTCACCGGCGACAACCCCGGCGGACAGCTCAGACACTTCTGCGTGCCGCTGAAAATCGCATCGATCCCCCACTCGTCCACGCGCAGCTCATGGCCGCCCAAACTCGTCACCGCGTCGACCACCAAAAGCGCGCCGCGCGAGTGCACCAGCTCCGCGAACCCCGCCAGCGGCTGATGCGCCCCTGTGCTCGTCTCCGCGTGCACGATCGTCACGAGCTTCGCCCGCGGGTGCGCATCCAGCGCCGCCGTGATCTGCTCGAGCGAGATCACATCGCCCCACGTCGCCTCGACCGCATGCACCGTCGCACCGCAGCGCTCCATCACATCCTTCATCCGCGTGCCGAACACCCCGTTCACACACACGATGGCCTCGTCGCCGCGCTCCAACAGATTCACCGCCACGCACTCCATGCCCGCCATGCCCGTGCCGCTCACCGGAAACGTCAGCGCGTTCTTCGTGCGCAACACCTCGCGCAACATCGCACAGGTATGGTCCATGATCGCCAGATACTGCGGATCGAGGTGGCCCAGCGTCGGTGCCGCCATGGCGCGCAGCACGCGCTGCGGCACCGGACTGGGACCGGGCCCCATCAAAATGCGTTCGTGGGGAATGAAAGCGGAAGCGGGGGCGTTTTCCATGGGCGTCCGCGATGATTGCGCGCCACCGCCCGGCCTGACGAGCGCAGATTTTTCATCGGGTGAAAATCTTCCCGGCCGCCCGATCCGGCTCCACCACCTCTCAACGCGCGTACTCCACAAACCACTTGTCCGTATAGAGCGCATGTTCCGCCACCGGCTTGAAACCGATCGCCGCGAACCACGCCTGCGACTGCGCTTTCGTCACCTGCAACGTCGGGTCGTTCTTGTGCGGCCCGAGCTCCGGGTGAAAATCGATCACCACGATCCGTCCGGCTTTCTTCAAATACGCCGCCAAATTCTTCAAATACTCCGTGCGGTTCTCGATGTGGTGCAACACGTCGAAAATCAGCGCGAGATCCACGTCCTTCGCCGGTAAATTCGCGTCGGTAAATTTCCCCAGCACGCCCGCCACGTTCGTGAGTTTCGCCTCGCCCGCCTTCTTCGTGATGTGCTCAACCAGGCCCTGCTCGATATCGACCGCATACACTTTCCCCGCCGTGAGCACCTTCGCGAGCGGCACCGTAAACACCCCCGACCCCGCGCCGATGTCGGCCACCACGCTGTCGGGCTTCAGCTTCAACGCCGCCACCACGTCGTCGATGCGCAACTTCGCCACGCGGTTCGCTGAATCCAGCGTCTTCAACCACTCCTCCGTCGAGCGCGCCGCGAGTTGGGCCGATGCCGCCGGACTGAACGCCGCCACCGCCGCCGCCAGCCACACACCGGACACCACTGTTTTGGAGAAACGCATAAGAATTCGGGGATTGCATCCAGCACGCCGCATCGCCCCCGAAAGATCAAGCCCCCGCCCACTTCCGCCGCCCCCTGTCCGCCGGACGCCTTTTCCTTTCCGGCCAGCACCCCCCGGGGTGGGCCGGCCGCTCCGCGCGCGACGGATCGCCGGGCGGGGCGCGACTTGCGGAACCGCGCGCGGAACGCACGCC
>CAJAYO010000163.1 GCA_903948415.1 uncultured Opitutia bacterium
GACGCGGAACGGGGCGCCGCGACCCGTGACGTTGACCATGAGGTCGCGCGACGCGACGAGATGCTTGTAGAGAAACGCCTGCATCATGTCGTCCGCGGGCACCGCCGCATGGGCGACGGTCTTCCCGGCGATGGTGGCCAGACCCGCGAGGCCGAGGGTGAACACTTCGTCGGTCGCCGAAAACGGCGCCGTGAGGGTGACCTGCACTTTGTCCTGGTTCGCGGGAATGCGTCCGCCGCTCAGGGCCAGACCCAGCGGCGAGCCGCGCAGCTGCAGTCCGATCTCCCCGGTGAAACCGTCGTGCCGGAGGGCGAAAACGGTGACGGCGATGCTTGCGCCGGCGCGGAGGTTGATGCTCGACGGGGCGACGCGCAGCTCGAAATCGGGCCGCGGTGCGCTGACGCGCAACCGGTAGGCGTAGTCCGGACCGCCTTGGTGCTGGGTGTCGGCGACGGTCAGAAAATAAGCGCCGTCGGACGGCAGCGTGCAGGCGAGACGCGAATCGGCCTGGTGGGTGAGCAGGCCGGCGCCCTTGTCTTCGTGGTCGTCGTTGAACGCGAGGGGCTTCCCGGCGGCGTCGGTGAGTCGGAGGACGGAGTCGAGCGGGGAGCCGAGCCGACGCGCGAATACTTCCGCGACGATTTCCTCCCCGGCCTTGGCCTCGAACCGACACACGTCCTCGTCGCCGGCGCGGCCGATGCGGCCGTTGACGGTGAGGGGCAGGACGATCGGCTGGGCGGTGCCGGGGTGGTCGTTGGGCTCGATCTCGCGCAGGTTGGGCTGGGCGTCGAGCGCGATGCGCACGGGATTGGAGAGCTGGCCGTTGCCGCGCACGGAAACGAGAAACGTGCCGGGCTGGCGGTCTTTCGTCTCGAGGGAGAGGCGCTCGGAGGTGAGGTTCCACCCGGAAAGTTCGAAGGTGGCCCGTTCACCGCAGCTCGCGCCGAGCGGGAAGATGCCGGTGACAAACGGCAGTTCGCCGACGGTGACGCGATAGACAAAATCTTCGCGCCCGCGGTAAATGGCGTCCTTGATTTCCATCACATAGGTGCCGTCGGCCGGAATGACGTAGCAGAGAACGGGGTCCGGATTGAAACGGTAGTCGTCGGAGTAGGCGACCTCACGGCCGGTGGCGTCGGCGAGACCGAGCGTGGCCTGAAACCAGCCCGGCACGGCGTCGGCGAGATAGGGGATGAGGGCGCGGGCGCTGGCGACCATGACGATGCGCTGGCCTTTGCGCGCGGAGAAACGGACGTGGTCGACCTCGCCGGGGAGAATCTGGCCGTTCACGACCGCGGGCAGGGTGATTTCCGGGGCGGATTTTGGGCGGGCGTTGCGCGGCTCGGGTTCGCGGTTCGGCCGCGGGGGATTGGGGCCGGCGGTGGCGATGCGCACGGGTTCGCCGAATTCCGGGAGCTGGCCCACGGAAAACACCATCGGGTTGGAGAGGCCGTTGGGGGTGCGGAGCCGAACTTCGCGTTCGCCGGTCGCGGCGCTCGCGGCCACGGTCACTTCGAGCGTGACGGTTTCGGCGAGGACGGGGCTGACCTGGCGGTTGCCGCGGGTGGCGAGTAGGACGCGCACCTCGTTCGCCCGCTTCTCGTCCTCCGGCGTGAACCCGGGTTTTGTCGGGTCGGAGCGTGCGGCGGTGCGCTTGTCCTGCAATTTTTGGGCTTCTTCGCGCAGATCGTTGATTTCCTTTTGCGTGAGCGGGCGCTCGTAACCGGTGATCCTGGCGCTGATCCCGGGGCCGGAAAAATACGCGGCGGCGGCCGACGTGAGATTCTGTCCGCCGACGGAAACCGTGAAGGTGGTGCCTTGCTGACCGCCGGCCGGGTAGGCAAAGGCGAGATGGGGCGGCGGACGGTTGGCGTTCGGCTGGGCGAGGGCGGGGCGGGGCAGCGAGAAGGCAAGCGTCGCGGTGATCAGGAAGAAAAGCCACGGATCGAGTTCTTCCAGGAGCACGGGCAGGATTTTTTTGAGCGAGCGCATGGGGTTCCCGGGGTTACATGATTTCCGCGATGCGTTCGTAACGCCGGCCGGCTTCGGTCGCGACGGGCATCGCGCGCACATCGGCGCCCGCGGGGTGGGGGAGCTTGGCGTTCCCGTCGATCCCGAGGAGTTCGTACATGCTCGCGATCAGATCGCTCGGCTGCACCGGCCGGGCGGTGACTTCCTCGCCGCGCGCGTCGGTCTGGCCGACGACGTGGCCGCCCTTGAACCCGCCGCCGGCGACGACGGCGGAGAAGGCCTTGCCCCAGTGGCCGCGCCCGCCGTTCCAGGGGGATTCCCACAGCACCTTCGGCGTGCGACCGAATTCCCCGCCGGCGAGCACGATCGTGCTGTCGAGCAGGCCGCGCTCGGCCAGATCGGCGAGCAAAGTCGCGAGGCCGCGGTCAAACTCGGGGAGTTTGCGGCGCATGATCGGGAAGTGCTGCTTGTGGGTGTCCCAGCCCTTGTAGTTGATCGTGATATACGGAACGCCGCGTTCGACGAGGCGGCGGGCCATCAGGCAGGACTGGCCGAAGGTGTTGCGGCCGTAGCCGTCGCGCAGCGCGTCTTTTTCCTGCGCGAGATCGAAGACCTTGCCGGCGTCGCCGAGGATCATCTCGTAGGCGTCGTTTTCGCACTGGCCGAGGGCGGAGAGACGCGGGTCGCCGCTCTTCATCGCGCGCTCAAACGTGTTGAGCTGGTGCAGGAATTCCCGGCGGGCGCGCTGGCGTTCGTCGGTGATGCCCTGGGCCACGACGCCCTCGACCACGAAACGGGCGGCCCCGGGATCGCCGCCGGTCGCAAAGGGTTTGTAGCGGCCGCCGAGAAAGCCGGCCTCGGAGAAACGGCCCTGGAGTTCGGTGAGCACGATGTAGGGCGGTAGCAGCCCCTTGTAACCGGCATCGTAGCCCTTGAAGAGCGACACGACGGCGCCGGTGCCGGGAAACACGTCGCGTCCGCCGGACGCCCGGCCGGTCTGGACGGTGTAGGCGGCCGTCTCGTGACCGTTGATGCCGTGGGTCATGCTGCGGATGATCGAGTATTTGTCGGCCTGCTTCGCGAGCAGCGGCAGGAGCTCGCCGATCTGGATGCCGGCGACATTCGTCGGAATCGGGGTCTTCAGCGCGCCGGAATAGTCGTAGCCCGCGCCGGGTTTCGGATCGAACGTATCGAGATGGCAAGGACCGCCCCAGAGCCAGATTTGAATCACCGACTTCGCCTTCGGGGCGACGGGCGCGCTTGAAACCGGTGGCGGCGGCGCGCCCAGCGCGCGGGAGACGAGGCCGCCGGAGAGGGCGAGCCCGGCGGTGCCGAGGAGGCCGCGGCGGAGGGCGGCGCGGCGCGTCATCGGCGGGCCGCCGAGACCGAGGAGGCGGAGTTCGGAGGCGAGGTTCCAGAGGCGGGGATCGACGCTGTGGTGGAGGTTCATGGGCGGCGGAGATTTTTCAGCGGTGGGGCCGGTGGGCGCGGCTCAGTGGCGGTAGAGGAATTCGGCGCTGTTGATCAGGGCCCACGCGAGATCGACGGCGGCGGTGCGGCCGTCGGGGCCGCTCAGGGCGCGGGCGCTGACAATCCGGCGTTCGTCGTGGGTGGGCGGACGCGAGAGAATGGTGAGGTAAAGGCCGTCGATGATTTCCCGGGGTGCGGTGCGATTCCGGATCAAGGCCTGAAGCTTCGGACCCTGTTCGATTTTGCGCTGCACCTGCGTCGAGTTGAGGAGGGTGAGGCGCTGGGAGGCGGTGATGCGGTTGTTGCGTTCCGATTCGAGTCCGGTGTCGCGCGATGGTCGCCCAAAGTTTTCGAGAAACGCGCTGGTGATGCTGCCGTCGGGCAACGCGATCGAGCGTTGGTCATCGGGGATGAAGGTAAAGGGCTCGGGAATCGGGCTCGAATATTTCTCGGTCGTGCCGGTGATCTGGTTGAGCGCGTCGATCAACACCTCGGCGTCGAGGCGGCGCGGAGCGTAGAACGCGAAGTTTGCCTCCGCCTCCGGCCGCGGGCTGCGGGTGATGGACGAGAGCTGGTAGGTCTGCGAGTTCAGGATCACGCGCATGAGCTGCTTCACGTCGTAGCGGGCGGCAATGAACTCGCTTTCGAGCAGGGCCAGCAGGGCCGGATTTGTCGGCGGATTGTCGGGCCGGAAATCGTCGGGCTCGTGCACGATGCCGCGCCCGAGCAGCCACGACCAGACCCGGTTGGCCATCACGCGGGCGAACCCCGGGTTCCGCGGGTCGACGAGCCACGTGGCGAACACGTCGCGCCCGTCGCGATCCGGCGGGAAGCTGGCGACGGTGCCGTCGGGAAACGTCGCGGGTTGCGCGTCCCGGGCCGGTGGCGGTTTGTGGGGATCGAAGAACACGATCTCTTCCTTCCATTCGCCGGTGCCCTTGTAAGTTAGTTGGGTGAAAAAACCGGCCAGGCCGGCGAGGCGGTCGGGGGCCCATTTTTCGGCGCGCTCGCCCAAGAAGGTCAGCGCGACGGTGCGGGCGATCGACGCGGGCTCCTGGTTCTGCACGGCGCGGTAGAAGTTGACGGGACCGACGCGGAAGTTGCTGCCATTCGAGGTGAGCAGTTCGCGCGCAAACTGGTCGTAGGGCAGGTTGGCGCGGAGCGATGCGACGATCCAGCGGTGGTAGGCCTGGGCGGCGTTGGGCCAGAGGTTGACGGGGAACTCGGCCTTTACGCGGAGCAGATCGCTCCACTTCATCGCCCAGTAATCCGCGTATTCGTCGCGGGCCACCAGGCGGTCGATGAGGGCGGCGCGCTTGTCCGGCGCGGTGGACGCGAGGAACTCCTTGGTTTCGGCCGCGGTTGGGAGCGTGCCGATCGCATCGAGAAACACGCGGCGCACGAACACGGCGTCGGTGCACCCGTGCGCGGGCGCGATGCCGAGCTGGGACAGGCGGCCAAAAACAAGCTCGTCGACTTTGCCCCTCGGCTTTGGGGTCACGGCCAGCTCGTACACACTGCCGGGAGTTTCGAGCGGCGCCGGTTTCGGTTTGGCCGGATTTTTTTTGAGGACAGGAGCCGGGGCCGGCGCGGGCGCGGACTCGGGTGCGGCGGCGAAGGCGGCGGCGGAGAGCGCGAGGATTGCACCGGCGAAAGCGGCGCCAATCGACCTGATGCATCGCGCGAAGCTCCGCGCGGGGGACGCGCGCCGACGACCGGCGAGAGGGGGTTGGCCGAGGAAGAACATGGTGAGGCCTCGGTGCGTTGACGCGTGCAGCCCGGCAACGCTACGCGGGGGACGGGCAATGAACGGCGACTTATCGGACCCATTCCCCGGCGTATTAAGCCGGCTTGTTCACGGGGGTTGGCGCGGGTCCGGTAACCCGCGGAACCGCCTCGCGTCTCCCGGCCCATGCAATCTTCAAACCCCGATGGAGTGAGGGCCATGTCCCACCCGCTTGCGGCCGGCCCGCAGGTTGTCCTGCTTCCGGCTGGACGGCGACCCTCGCCCGAGTTCGTGCTGACGGAGACGATGCGGGCGGGCGAGCCGGTGACCGCGGTGTTCAACCGGCTGGCGGGCAATCTCGCCGCCCAGGAGGGCGAACTGCTCAGCGTGATGATTTACGGCTCGCTCGCGGCGC
>CAJAYO010000164.1 GCA_903948415.1 uncultured Opitutia bacterium
AACGCCCAGCTGATCGGCCGTGATTATTTCGAGCCTTCGCTTTACCGCACGGCCGAGATCCTCAAGGGCTCGGCGTCGGCGCTCTACGGTTCCGACGCGGTCGGTGGCGTGCTGTCGTTCATCAGTCCGGCGCCGACGGCGCTGCTGACCGAGGCGAAACGTGACCTGCTCGCCGGGGTTTCGACGTCCTACGCATCCGCGAACGACGAGTGGACGGGCACGGCCAGCGCCGCGGGTCGGGCCGGGGCCGTCGCGGCCGTCGCGACCGCGACCCACCGGGAAGGCCACGAAGCGGAGGCGAAGGGCAATTACCCGGCCGATCCGTCCGAGTTCAAAGTCGACGCCGGGCTGTTCCGCATCGACTACACGCCGGACGCGGGTCGCACGCTCTTTTTGACGGGGGAGACGTTCACGAAGACCATGGAGGCGTCGTTCCCGAGTCTCGTCACCGCGACGTTTGCGGGCCAGACGGGCCGGCAGCGGATCACGCGCGACCGCGCGACGGTGGGCTACGATGTCACCCGTCCGTCGGGCTATTTCCGCAATCTGCAGGCCCGCCTCTCCTGGCAGGGCGCGAAAGTCCGCGAGACCTACGTGACGCGCCAGGCGATCCCGGCCGGCCCGCCGCCGCCGGCGCCGCAAGTCTTCGTGCCGCGCCTGCGCCTGCGCGATTCCGATTTCCGCAACCGCGGCCTCTCCGGCTCGCTGCAGGTCGAGAGCGGCGCGCGCCTCGGGGACCGCGCCCACCGCATCCTCTGGGGCATCGACGGTTCGAAGACCAAGCAGACGCGCAACGAGGATTTTTCGCAGTTCGACGGCACGACCGGCGCGTTTTTGAACAAGATTTTCGTCGGCGAAAATTTCCCGCTCAAGCGGATCCCGGACGGCGAGGTCACCCGCTATGCGGTGTTCGCGCAGGACGAGGTGACGCTGGATGCCGGCCAGCGCTATATCGCGAGCTGGGGGGTCCGCCTGGATCACTACCGCCTCGCGGTGACCGACGACGCGCTCTACCAGAACCTCGCCAAAGGCACGGCGCCGGTGGGCTTTGACCAATGGGCGGTCGCGCCGAAGGTGGGCCTCCTCTGGCGCGTGAGCGCGCAGGAGACGTTTTTTGCCCGCTACCACCGCGGTTTCCGCAATCCCACGAACGAGGATCTCAACGGCTCGATCGTGAATCTGACGACGCCGCCGGTCTTCTACCGCACGAAGCCGAATCCGGCGCTCAAGGCCGAGATCAGTGACAGCTTCGATCTGGGCATGCGGGCGCGCCGCCCGGGGGCGAATTACGTCGTGAGCGTCTACTACAACGCCTACTCGAACTTCATCGACACCTTCAGCCCGACGCGCGACCCGCAGCTCCCCAGCTCGCCCGGCGACCCCGTCGTGTATCAGTCGAAAAACGTCAGCCGGGCGCGCATCCACGGCGCGGAGGCGACGGTCGAGCTGCCGCTCGGGCACTACGAAAAAGCCCTCGCCGGCACCGCGTGGTCGAACTCCCTCGCCTGGTCGCGCGGCGACAATCTGCAGGCGGGCAAGCCGATCAACTCCATCGAGCCGCCCAAGTGGGTCAGCGCGCTCAGCTACACGGCCAAGGACAGCTGGGGCCTGCGCCTCACGGGCACGACGCACGCGCGCCAGCGCCGCGCGGATACGACGGCGATCCTGGCGCTGTGGGACGGCCGGCCGCCGGCGCCGGTGCAGTTCGTGCCCGCGGGGGTCACGCTGTTCGACCTCACGGGGTATGTGAACTTCACGAAGAACCTGCGCGGGAGCGCCGGCGTCTACAATCTCGGCGACCGGCAGTATTGGTATTGGCAGGACGTGCGCGAACTCGACCGCGGCCGCGCGGATCTCCAGCGCTTCGCCCAGCCGGGCCTCAACACCCGGGTGTCGCTGACGCTGAGCTTCTGAGTCCGGCCCGCCGCTCATCCCGGCGGGCCTGTCGGGTGTTGCCCGGGCGAGGACGAAGGGTGAGGCTCCCCTCGCCATGAAACTGCGTCTTCTGCTGCTTGCGTTCCTCACTGCGGTCGCGCTCCGTGCGGCCGGCAGTTTGCCGGTGTTCAATGCCCTGATGACGATGGGCAAGGAACACCGGTTTGTCCTCGTGTCCGAAACCGGCAAAGCCAGCGCCTGGCTCAAGGTCGGGGCCGCGTTCGAGGGCGTCACGATCAAGGGTTACGACGAGGCCTCCGGTGGGCTGGATCTTGAGCGCGAGGGGCAGGTCACACGCGTGCGGCTCGTCGCGGATGCGGCCACGAAGGACAGCGGCCCGGGCGCCACGCTGTCGACGCCGGCCACGCTGGCCGATGCCGAACAGGTCCTGCAGGCGATGCGTTTCGAGGAGATGTTTGCCAAGATCATGGACCAGCAGAAGAAGAGCATGGCCCCGATGATGCAGCGCATGACCGCCGGCGTGAAACTGCCGGACGAGGATCGGGCCAAAATGGTCGCGATCCAGCAAAAGGTCATGAACGAGCTGTTTGATTCCATGGCCGGGCCCGAGATGAAGGCGGCGGTCGCGGAAATCTACAGCAGCGTGTTTTCCAAAGAGGAACTCGCCAGCCAGGCGGCGTTTTACTCGACCCCGGCCGGACAGGCGATGACCAGCAAGCAGCCGCAGGTGCAGGAAAAGATGATGCAGGTGATGATGCCGAAGATGGCCGAGATCGGGCCGAAGATGCAGGCGGCGATGAAAGCGTTTGGCGAAGAAATGAAGGCCAAGCAGGGTGCGCTTCCGGTCGCACCAACGCTGACCTCGCCCCCCAATCCGTAACGCTCGCCGGGGCGGGCGAGCAGCGCTCCCGGCCCCGGGCCAAATCGCCATGGTTCGCCCCCGGGCAGTGTCGGTGTTGCTCGCGGCCTGGTTGGGCAGCGCGGGAGCTTGGGCGGCGGAAACCGGGCCGCCGCCGACGCAGCTGGAGCCGGTGCGCGTCGCGTCGATTTGGGCGAACGCCGTTGTGCGGGTGGTTTACCAACGCGCGGACGACGGTCCGCGAATCTCGGTGCTGCGGGTGGAGTCGGTGCGCGAAAAGTCGGCGGCGGCGCGCGCCGGCCTGGAGAAAGGGATGGAGATCGTCGCGATCCAGGGCGTGACGCTCAACGGGCTGACGGAGGAGGAGTACCAGCAGGTGATGCGCACGCCGGTCTACGACGTGTTCGTGTTGCGCGTGCGGCGGGAGGGACGCGTGCGGACGGACGAATTGCGGATCGCCGTCGGAAGGTAGCGGGATGTTGGGGTGGAGCGCGGAGCTTTGCCCGCGCTCGGCAGACAAAGGGCGGTTGAAGCGCGGGCTGAAGCTCCGCGCTACGGGTTCAGCGCCGCGAGCACGGCGGTGTGCAATTGCGGCGTGGCGCACGCGATCGTCGACTCGGCAGGATAGGCCGCGCCGCCGCGCCAATCGGTGATGACGCCGCCGGATCCGCGGAGGATGGGCACCAGTGCGGCGATGTCCCACGGGTTCATAATCGGATCGAGACACACGTCGGCCCAGCCGCTCGCGACGAGCAGATAGCCGTAGCAATCGCCCCAGGTGCGGACGAGTTTGGCGCGCGCGAGCAGGCGGTCGCAGGCGGGGCCGTTTTGATATTTTGCGAGATTCAGGGTGTCGCTGGTGAGCAGCGTGGCGTCCTCCGGCCGCGTGGTGGGGCGGCAGCGGACGGCGCGGTCGTTGAGCGTCGTGGTGGTGCCGTCGCCGATCATGAGCTGGCCGAGCACGGGCTGGTGGATCGCGCCGAGGACCGGCTGGCCGTGGTGCAGGAGGGCGATGAGCGTGCCCCAAAGCGGGACGCCGGTGATGAAGGCCTTGGTGCCGTCGATGGGATCGAGCACCCAGACGAATTCGGCGTCGGGGCGGTCGCTGCCGAGTTCCTCGCCGATGATGCCGTGGGCGGGGAATTTTTTGGCGATGAGCCCGCGCATGAGTTCCTCGGCGCCGCGGTCGGCGAGGGTGACGGGTGAGGCGTCGCTCTTGGTTTCAACGGCGAGGTCGAGTCGGCCGAAGTGCGGGCGGATGAACGCGCCGCTCGCGTGAGCGAGTTCGGTGAGGAAGGAGCGGTAGGGCGAGAGGTCCACGCCGGAAAGGTGGCCCACGGAGCGCACCGAACACACGGAAAAAATAGAGTCGGATTTTTCCGGGGCCTGTGTTGCGTTGCGGGCGTGGGCAACCCGTGGACCGAGCAGCCGATTTTCTTCGTCGATTTTGAGGGGAGCCGTGCCTCGGGGATTTTGGAGTTTGGCGTGGTCGAGGTGCAGCACGGGGTGGTGGTGAATGCGCGGACGCGGATCTGTCGCGCCACCGGGCGGGTGCGGGCGGAAGACACGGCGGTGCACGGGTTGAGCGAGGCGGAGGCCGCGACGCACGAGCCGTTCGCGGACGAGTGGGATTATTTTTCGAGCCTGCGCGAGCTGGGGCCGCTGGCCGCGCATTACGCGGGCGTGGAAAACGGGCTGCTCAAATCCGTGTGGCCTTATCCGCGCAGCTCGCCGGATTTCGCGCGCCCGGGGAAACGGGTGGCGGAGTGGGGGCCGTGGGTGGATTCGGCGCGGCTCTATGCGCAGCTCTACCCGCGGCTCGAATCGGGGAAACTCGAAGTGCTGGTGACGGCGTGCGGTTTACACGGGGAACTCGAGCAGCACGCGGCGGCGTATTGTCCGCCGGAGCGGCGGCACTACCACGCGGCGCTTTACGATGCGCTGGCCGGGGCGCTCCTGCTCGGGTCGCTCGCGCGCGATCCGCAGGTGGCGGCGCTGACGACGATGCAGTTGCTCGCTCTCAGCACGCTCGACGGGGCGAAGCGGGACGCGCTGCAGCAGGGGGATTTGTTTTGAGGGCGGGAAGGCGGGATCGATCCGCCGCGTTTTTGGCGGGAAAAGGCCCGGAATCGAGTGTCACGTATTACGTGACACTTCCTCTGGAAAAGCGGGGCTTGGGGGCGAAAAACGAGTCGGGCGAAAAGCGAGCCGGGCGAAAAACGAGTCGGGCGAAAAGCGAGCCGGGCGAAAAGCGAGCCGGGGGGAATCAGCCGCGCGAGGCCCGGGCGCGGAGGGCTTCGATGGCCTCGACCTCGGTGTTGAGGACGGAGCGGTAGACGGCGAGTTGGGCGGGCGTGAGGAAAACGGACGAGGCCACGAGAATGCCCTCGTTGTTCCCCTGGCGGCGGGCCACGGCAGCATCGATGTCGCGCGTCGAGGGGTTGGGCGGGACGGGCGCGATGCGGCTGACCATGAGGACGGCGAGGAGATCGGGGGTCTGCTGATCGGCCGGCGGCTGGCCGGCGCCGACGAGGGCGGCGTTGAAGGCGGCGATCAGGGCGCGTTCCCGGGCGGCGGGTTCATCGGCGAATTTGCTGCGCGGACCGGACGGCATGGCGCCCCGGTTGGCGGGGGCGTCGAAATTGGGCGAGATGATGACCGAGTCGGAGCCGGTGGTTTCCGTGGGGGCTTTCGCGCGCTGGCGGAGCAGCCAGGCGGCGCCGACGGCAGCGATCACCGCCGCGGTGACCAAGGAGACGCGGAGCGCGGATTTGCGGGAGACGGGCGTGGGTGTCATGGGAGCGGTGGGCGGTAGGGTGGTCGATGCAACGGGGTTGAATCAAACGTGAAGCGTGGCGGGGGCAGTGCAGGCGGGCGTCAGTGAGGGTGGTGGGGGGACAACGGGTATTTTTTCAGGCCGGTGATCTGGGCGAGCACGCGCAGGACGAAGCGCGGATTGGTTGTGAGGTAACGCGGGCCGAGGCGGCGGGGTTCGGTGCAGAGGCGGAAAAACCACTCGAGGCCGCCGCGCTGCATCCAGCGCGGCGCCTGCCGCACGCGGCCGGAGTGGAAATCGAACGCGGCGCCGACGCCGATGAGCACGCCGGCAGCGAGGGTCGGCGCGAACTCGGCCATGAAGCGTTCCTGTTTCGGGGTGCCGAGGCCCACCCAGAGCACATCGGGGCGCGCGCGGGCGACGTCGGCGCGGAGCGCGGCGGCCTCGGTGGCGTCGAGCGGGCGGAAGGGCGGGGCAAAGGCGCCGACGACCGCGAGGCCCGGGTAGCGCGCGGTGAGCCGGGCTTTGAGTTCGGCGGCGACGCCGGCCTTGCCACCGTAAAAGTAATGGGTGAGGCCGACGGCGCGGCCGGCGTCGCAGACGGCCAGCATCAGGTCGGGGCCGTAGACGCGGGCGACGCCGGGCGGGCCGAGCCAGACGAGGGGCATGCCGTCGGGCGTGGTGAGCCAGGAGGTGTTGAGAATGGCCCGGAAGGCCGGATCGGTGCGGGCCTCGTCGACGCCGTGGGCGGTGGCGAGGCAGATGTAACGGGCGCCGGCTGCGCGGGGGCCAGCCACTCCGAGGACGAGATCGCGGGTCGCCGGGAGCGTGAGGGCGGAAACGCCGACGCCGAGGACGTTGTAGCGCGGAGGGGGAATCGACATGGAGCGCAACGCCGACCTTGCGCTGGACGGGGGGCGGTGTGCAAGCTGTTCGGTTCCCATGGCCATTGTCAGTCTTCTTGATGTCTCCCTGAGCTTCGGTGGCGCGCCGTTGCTCGATAAGGTCAATCTCCAGATTGACCGCGGCGAACGCGTGTGTCTCGTCGGCCGCAACGGTGCGGGCAAGTCGACGTTGATGAAAGTCATCACGGGGGAACTGAACGCCGATGTCGGCCAGGTTTTCCGCCAGGCGGGTGCGGTGTTTGCGAGCCTGCGGCAGGAAGTGCCGGCGGGGCTGACGGGCACGGTGCGCACGGTGGTCGAGGGCGAAGGCGGCGCGTATGAAGTCCACAACGACTGGGAGCGCCACGACCGCGTCGAGCGGCTGCTCGAAGGCATGGGGCTGCCGGCGGACCACGAGTTCGCGGCGCTGTCGGCGGGGCAGAAGCGCCGCGTGCTGCTCGCGCGCGGTCTGGTCGAGGAGCCGCAACTGCTGCTGCTCGACGAGCCGACGAACCATCTGGACTTGGAGTCCATCGAGTGGCTCGAAGAGTTTTTGCTGGAGTGGGGCGGGGCGCTGCTGTTCGTGACGCACGACCGGGCGTTTTTGCGGAAGCTGGCGACGCGCATTGTCGAGGTCGACCGCGGCAAGCTCGTCGGCTGGGCGTGCGACTACGACACGTTTCTCGTGCGGAAAGAGGCGGTGCTGGAGGCCGAGGAGGTGGAGCGCGCGCAGTTCGACAAGAAGCTGGCGCAGGAAGAAGTGTGGATCCGCCGCGGGGTGAAGGCGCAGCGGTCGCGGGCCAGCAACCGTATCCATGCGCTGGAGAAGATGCGGGCCGAGCGCGCCGCGCGCCGCGACCGCACGGGCAAGGCGACGATCACGGCGCAGGAAGCGGACCGCAGCGGCTTCAAGGTGATCGAGTGCAAGGAGGCGGGCTACCGCTACGCGGACGACGGGCGCTGGATCGTGCGCGACCTGAGCGTGCGCATCGAGCGCGGGGACAAGATCGGCATCGTGGGCCCCAACGGCGCGGGCAAGACGACCTTGCTGCGGCTGCTGCTCGGCCAGTTGGCGCCGAAAGTCGGCGCGATCGAGCAGGGCACGCGGCTGGAGGTGGTCTACTTCGACCAGTTGCGCGCGCAGCTCGACGAGACGTTGCGCGTGCAGGATGCGGTGGCGGACGGCAATCCGACGGTCACGATCAACGGCAAGACGCGCCACGTGATTTCCTACCTCGAAGATTTTCTCTTTGATCCGACGCGGGCGCGCACGCCGATCAAGGCGCTGTCGGGCGGCGAACGGAACCGGCTGCTGCTGGCGCGGCTCTTCACGAAGCCGTGCAACGTGCTCGTGCTCGACGAACCGACGAACGATCTCGACGCGGAGACGCTCGAGTTGCTGGAGGATTTGCTCGTGGAATTCGGGGGCACGCTGCTGCTGGTGAGCCATGACCGCGCGTTTTTGAACGAGGTGTGCACGAGCCTGCTGGTCTTCGAAGGCGAAGGGCGTGTGGTGGAATATTTCGGCGGTTACGACGACTGGCAGAAGGAAAAAGCGGCGAAGGCCGCGGCGGCGGCGGCGGCCGAGGAAAAAGCCAAACGGGACGCAAAAGACGCGGCCGAAGCGGCGGCGGGCCCGGCGAAGAAGGTGCGCAAGCTGTCGAACAAGGAGCGGGCGGAGTTGGACGCGCTGCCGAAGACGATCGAGAAGTTGGAGAACGAGCAGGCGAACCTGTCGACGAAGCTGCAGGATCCGTTGTTCTTCAAGAAATCGCCGGTGGAAGTGACGCACGCGACGGAGCGGCTGCACGAGATCGAGGCGGAGCTGGCGAAGGCGTTCGCGCGCTGGGCGGAGCTGGAGTGAGGCGCGGAAGCGGGGGGCTCACGGCGGGAAGAAGTGGGCGGCGGCGGCGGGGGCCATGAGGGTGTTGCTGTGGGCGACGCCGGGGACGGTCGCGATTTTCCAGCCGAAAGGGACGCCGAGGCGGACGGTCTGCTCCGTCGCGAGGCGGAAATAATTCAGGCCGCGGGAAAACCGGTGGAGGCCCTGGGCGTTCGCTTCCGGGGTGCGCGGCATCGGGCGGTGGTTCGGGTCCATGTCGGCCTCGCCGAGGAGGACGAGGACGGGGCGCGCGAGGGCGGTTTGCAAATCGCCTGCCGTGACGCCGGAGCCGCCGAGGCCGTAGGGATGCGCGGTCTTGAAATCGGGGAGCATGTAGGCCCCGGCGTTGGCGGAGATGACGCGGGCGGCGCGGGCCTCGGGGAGGAAAAAGAAGAGGCGGTGGACGAATTGCGCGCCGGCGGAGTGGCCGTAGATGAAGTAGGTGGGCGCGGTGAGGCCGGCGGTGGCTTTCACGTGGTCGAAGAGGCGCTCAATGGCGGTGAAGGCCCACTGGCCGGCAGGGCGGCGCGTGCCGTCGGGCGCGAGGACGTTGCCGTAGTTGTAGCGGTCGAAGCCGGGGAAATCGCGGTTGCCGAAAGTGGGCACGAGGAGGAGGAAGCCGTAGCGGGCGGCGAGATCGCTCCACTGGTCGCGGTATTCGTCCCCGTTGCGGGCTTGTCCGTGCATGACGAATACGATCGGTGTGGTGGGGGTGACATTCGCGGGGGCGTGGAAATAGACGGGGAGGGGCGGGCCGTCCCACGCGGAGAAGGTGAACAGGCCGTCGCCGGCGGGGAATTTTTCGGGGGCGGCGGCGGAGGCGGGGCGGGTGAGGCCGAGGATGAAGGCGAGCGCGAGGAGGAGGGTACGCGCGGGGGCGGCGAAACGCGGGGGCATGGAAGGAGTGTGCACGTGCGCAGCGCCCGCGCGAGTCAAGGAACGCCGGGTCCGCGGAGGGCGATAGCGACGGGCACCGCCCGCATGGGCGCGAATCGGGACGAATCCTCCTGGTCGCAGGGGGAGGCGAAACGGTGGGGCGGGTTGACCAGAACGTTCCGATCCCGTCGAGCGCCGCGCCTGGGCGGCGAGCCCGTGGAGTGGTCGTCGGGAGAACACTCCGCAAATCGGGGGAGGTTTGCCTGGCGGAATGACCTGTCGGCGAGGCGAACCGCAGGTCTGAATAGGCCTTCCCCCGGAGTGATTCCGCGGTCATCTTTGGGCTGCCGTCGTTGCCGCCTCACTTGAGTCGACCGGTGAATTGTCCTCCCCCGCCTACTCCCATGAATCGCCGCCAATTCTTGCGCGGAGGCGCGGCCCTTGCGCCGCTCGCTCTGCCTGCCCCCGGACGGTCTGCCGAGCCGTTGACCCGCGCCGCACCTGTACCGTTTTTTGTGCCGCCTCAGCCGCCGCTCGAGGCGAAAGGGGGTATCGATATTCGGGTGCTCGTGCGCTCGTCGGCGACGGGCGGAGTCTACTCATCGGTGGAAACGGCGGTTGCGCCCAAACGCATGGGGCCGGCGCCGCATGCGCACCAGGACCTGGATGAACTGATGTTCGTGCTCGAAGGCACGGCGAGTGTCTTGATGGAGGACGAGGTCATCGAAGTCCCCGCCGGCGGATGGCACCTGCGACCGCGGCGCATCAAGCACACGTTTTGGAATGCGGCGGGCCGGCCGCTGCGTTTTATCGACATGTATTTCAACCAGCCGTTTGAAGACTATCTGGAGCAGATCTTTCACCGATTGACGGCGGAGAATGGCTATCCGGATGGCTCCGACAAGAAGCGCGCCGAAGTGCTGCGACTGACAGAAAAATTTGGCATCATTCGGTTTCCCGACGGGCAGGAGCAGCGACAGGACTTGATGAAGCGCTATGGCCTGACGTGATCCGCAGGCGACGTTTGAGCCCGGAGAATGCCCGTGAGTGATGGGGAGACGAATCCCGCAGGCGGGCCAAGCCCGCAGCGAATTTGGCGTGGCGACGGGCTCGGGGTGGTGCGTGACGGCCAGGGTGGCCGGCGTGGAGGCAAGAGGGTTGGCGCTAGGTTGCGAAACGGGCGATCAAGTAATCGAGGTTCACGTCGCCGAGCGATGCGACTTGGAGGTCGGCGTGGCTGAAGTCGTGGTGCGCGGTGGAGGGGCCGGGACAGACGACGGTGTGCAGGTGGGCGCGTTTGGCGGCGATACTGCCCGTGGCGGAATCTTCGAAGGCGATGGCTTCGTGGCCGCGGAGGCCGAAGCGGTTCAAGACGAGTTTGTAGAGATCGGGCTCGGGCTTCGGCGACGGGACGTCTTCGCGGCAGGCGAGGAAATTGAAGCGGTCAAAGAGGCCGAGGCGGGTGAGGTGGGCGTCGCACCACGAGTGCGGCGAGTTGGAGGCGAGGCCGATGGGCAGGGCAAGGGCGCGCGCGGCGTCGAAGAGGGCGAGGATGCCGGGGAGAAGGGGCTGCCGGAGCATGAGCGGGTCTTTGAGGGCGCGGCGTTCGAGCTCGAGGGCGGCGCGGTCGGCGTGGGGACTGAAGCCGTGCCACGGATCGAAGGCGTAGTCGGCGTGGCCGACGCTGCGCAAAAAGAGGGGACGATCGAAGGGCACGCCGTGCCGGGTGTGGACGAGGCCGTAGGCGTCGATGAGCGGGGTTTCGGTGTCGAGGATGAGACCGTCGAAGTCGAAGATGAGGGCGCGGATCATGGGAAAAAAGTGGCGGGGAGCGGAGGGCTGGGAGCGGAGAGTGGAGCGCGGAGCGTGGGAGGGGGTGAAAAGGGCGGGACGGAGATGCCGCCCTCGTTCTCAGCGAGGCCGGTGGGGCGGCCGTCGATACTGCGGAGGTTGTGCTGGGTGCGGTAGGCGGCCATGCCGGCGGGGCCTTTTTTCTCGGCGTAGTCGAGGAGCGTGGGGCGCTCGCCGGTGTAATCGAAAAACGGGACGCCGAAGCCGCAGGAGGTCTGGATGCTCTCGATTTCGGCGAGGACGAGTTGGCGCTCGCCGGCGAGGGGTGGGCCGAAGAGCGGGCGGAGTTGGGGCCAGTCGGCGTCGGCGGGTTGGACGACGCGGCCGCGGCCGTAAATACGAAAGATGAGCGGCGCGGCGGTGAACGAACACATCATCAGCGTGACGCGGCCGTTTTCGAGGAGATGGGCGGCGGTTTCGTTACCGCTGCCGGTGACGTCGAGGTAGCCGACGCGGGTGGTGGAGAGGACGCGAAAGGTGTCCATGCCCTTGGGCGAGAGGTTGACGCGGCCATGGGCGGGTGCGGAGGCGACGAAGTAGATTTTCTGCGCGGCGATGAACGCGAGGTGGGCGGGGGTGAGCGTGGAGGCGAATTTGGCCATGGGGAGAGGAGGAAGGATTTGTTGGCTCACGCCAAGGCCGCGGAGGGCGCGGAGCGATTCGTTCATCGCGGAAGCGCCGAGGAAAGAGAATCGACGGGGAGACGGAAGCGCGGAGTGGGGACGCGGACGGGCGGCGGGGAGGGCCGGTGGGTGGGGCGTGCGTTCCGCGCGCGGTTCCGCAAGTCGCGCCCCGCCCGGCGATCCGTCGCGCGCGGAGCGGCCGGCCCACCCCGGGGGGTGCTGGCCGGAAAGGGAAAGGAAAAGGCGTCCGGCGGACAGGGGGCGGCGGAAGTGGGCGGGGGCTTGATCTTTCGGGGGCGATGCGGCGTGCTGGATGGAATCCCCGAATTCTTATGCGTTTCTCCAAAACAGTGGTGTCCGGTGTGTGGCTGGCGGCGGCGGTGGCGGCGTTCAGCCCGGCGGCATCGGCCCAACTCGCGGCGCGCTCGACGGAGGAGTGGTTGAAGACGCTGGATTCAGCGAACCGCGTGGCGAAGTTGCGCATCGACGACGTGGTGGCGGCGTTGAAGCTGAA
>CAJAYO010000165.1 GCA_903948415.1 uncultured Opitutia bacterium
GACCGGCGTTCGGCGACCGGCGCTAAGCCACGGGTGCGACGGCCACGGCGCAGGCTTTGTAGCTGGGCTGGCGTGAATGCGGGTCGAAGGACGGGAAGGTGAGTTGGTTGACCGTGCCGAAGTGCATCGGGAGGAAAATTTGGCCGGGTTGCACGGTCGGGGTGACGAGTGCGATGGCTTCGGCGGTGCCGCGCCGGGAGCGAACCGTGACGCGTTCGCCGGTGGCGACGCCGAGGCGGGTGGCGTCGTCGGGATTGATCTCGGCGGTGAGGACGGTGGGCGCGAGTTTGCGGAGGACGGCGCTTTTGTCGGTGCGCGAACCGGTGTGCCACTGCGCGGAGGAGCCGCGGCCCGTCAGCAAAATGAACGGGTAGTCGGCGTCGGGCGGCTCCGGCATCGGGCGCGGGGCGTCGAAGTGGAAGTGGGCGCGGGCGTCCGGGGTGAAAAACTTTCCGTCGGCGAAGAGGCGGCGTTGCTGCGCCGGACGTGGAGCGTTGGGCGCGGAGAGCTGAGCGTCGGACGAAGTCGGCGTGGGGGCGCTCGCCGCCACGGCGGAGACTGGGCAGGGCCATTGGATGCCGCCGGAATCCGCGAGGTGGGCGTAGTCGCGGATGCCGGTGAAATCGCAGGGTTGGCCGGCGGAGAGTTTTTTCAGGATCTGGAAGGTGGCCTCGGGCGAAGACCACGCGCGGAAGCGGTCGCCGCAGCCCCAGGCTTCGGCGACGAGTTTGAAGATGGCGAAGTCGCTCAGGGCCTGACCGGGGGCGCGGGAGACTTTTTTGGCGACGGCGAGGCGGCGCTCGCTGTTGATGAGAATGCCTTCCTTCTCGCCCCACCCGGCGGCGGGGAGGACGAGGTCGGCGAGTTGCGCGGTCTCGGTCGTCGCATACATGTCCTGCACGACAAGAAAATCGAGTTTGGCGAGGAGGTCGCGCGCGCGGCTTTGGTTGATCCAGGAGTGCGCGGTGTTGGTGGCGATGACCCAGAGGCCGCGGATTTCGCCGCGTTCGATGGCGTCCAGAATTTGGTCATACGCGTAGCCGGGGCGGTCGGGGATGAGCGCGGGGTCGAGACCGAGGGTGGCGGCGACGTGGGCGCGGTGGGCGGCGTTGGTGGTGTCGTAGCCGCCGAGGAGGGACGTGGCGTTGCCAAAGAGGCGCGAACCCATGGCGTTGCACTGGCCGGTGATGGAATTGGCGCCGGTGCCGGGGCGGCCGATGTGGCCGGTCATCAACGCGAGGTTGATGATGGCCTGCGCGGTGCGCGTGGCCTCGTGGCTCTGGTTGACGCCCATGGTCCACCAGAAGGAAACGCGTTCGCGGGTGGCGATGATGTCGACGAGGCGGTGGAGCGTCGCGAGGGAGATGCCCGTTTCGGCGGCGGTGTGCGCGGGCGTAAAGGTCGTGACGAAGGCGGCGAAGGCGTCGTAGTTCGAGGTGTGCGCGGCGATGAAGGCGGGGTTCACGGCGCCGCGTGCGATGAGGAGATGGGCGAGACCGTAGAGGAAGGTGAGATCGCTCTTCGGTCGGAGGGCGACGTGGAGGGTGGCGGCCTGGGCGGTCTCGGTGGCGCGGGGATCGACGACGACGATCTCGGGCTGGCGGCGATTCATCATGACGCGCTGCCACATGATGGGGTGGGCGATGCAGGGGTTGGCGCCGATGAAAATGAGGGCGTCGCTCTCCTCGAAATCGGCGTAGGTGAAGGGCGGGGCGTCGAAGCCGAAGGACTGTTTGTAGGCGACGTGCGAAGTGGCCATGCACTGGCGGGTGTTGCTGTCGCCGTGGAGAGCGCCCAGGCCGAATTTGAAGAGGGCGCCGAGGAGCGCCATCTCTTCCGTCATGATTTGGCCGGTGCTGAGGAAGGCGATGGCGTGCGGTCCGTGGTCGCGTTGGATGGACTGGAGGCGGTCCGTAAACGTCGCGAGGGCGGTGGGCCAGTCGACGGGCGCGAGTGGGGCGCCGCGGGCGGTGCGAAGGAGCGGGGTGGTCGCGCGGTCGGGGGCGGCGAGGGGGGTGAGGGCTTCCCAGCCTTTGGGGCAGGCCATGCCGAGGTTTACGGGGTAGTCGGGATCGGCGGAAAGGTTGATGGCCTGGCCCTCGGCATCGAGGTGGACGCGGAGCGAGCAGCCGGTGCTGCAGAAGCCGCAGACGGTGTTGGTGGTCGCGACCGGCGCGAGACGGGCGGGGACGCGGCCGAGCCCGAGGCCGAAGGCGGCGGGGCGTTGCACGAGTTCGGTCGTCATTGGACCGGTGCGGGCGTGGAGGAGGTTGTCGAGCGCGGGGAGCGTGTTCATGCGGCGGGTTGGCCAGGCATTTTCGGGGCGTCGACGGCGCGGAAGAAGAGGAAGCGTTCGGCGAGTTCGCCGGCGAGGAGGAGTGGGAGAGCGAGTGGGAGCGGCGCGACGAAGAGCAAAATGACCGTGGAAAGTCCGAGGAGATCGCGGGTGAGGACGGCGCGGGCGAGAGGGCCGCGTTGGAGGCGCGAGGAGACGGCTCCGGGGGAAAAAGTGCGGGACTCCCACGCGAGTTTGATGATGAGACCGACGGCGGCGGCACGCGGGGCGACGGGCGCGAGGGCGCAGAGGGCGGCGGTGCCGAAGAAGCGCGGGGCGGTTTGAGAGCCGCGCCAGAATTTGCGCCGGGTATCGACGTAGATCATGACGGAGCAAAAAAGGCCCGCGAGGCCGGTCGCCGCGGCGGCGACAGAGAAGGCCCAATGACCGAGGCCCCACGACCCATGGAGGAGGAGGATTGTGGCGGTGAGGGCGAACCAGGGGCCGAAGACGAGGGCTTCGCGGCTCAGCCAGCTTTTGCGCCAGCCGAGAAAAATGCGCCAGGCGCGGAGGGGTTGGCCGAGGTGGAAGACGCTGGCGGCCAAGCCGAGCGCGCCGAGGGCTGCGGGCAGTGTCACGTAATACGTGACACTGTTTGAGTGAGCGATAGCCGCGTTTGTCACGTAATACGTGACAAATGGCGGGGGGAGGGCGGCGGCGAGTTGGAGGCCGGCGGCGGCGAGTTGGAGGCCGACGGCGGCGGGGAGGAGGGTGAGCATCACCACGAGCGGCCAGTGGGCGGGCTGGGGACGGAGGGTCGTGGCGTCGGCGGGGGCGAGGTTGGGCGGGAGCGGGCGCTTGGTGAGGTAGCGGGTGGTGGGCTGGGTGTAGGCGGGGTCGGGGGCGGTGGGGAGGAAGGCGGCGGGGAGGAGGGGGTGGGGCGTCGGGTGGGGCGGGACGGACGTCAGGACGGTGACGATCGTGATGGCGTGCGTGGGGCAGGCCTGCACGCAGGCGGGGGCTTCGCCGTCGGCGAGCCGGCTGTGGCACATATCGCATTTGCGGACGATGCCGCGGCGTTCACTGTATTTTGGGACGTCATACGGGCACTTCAGCACACAATACTGGCAACCGATGCATTGGTCATCGAGGTGGCGGACGATGCCGGTGAGCGGGTCCTTTTCGTAGGCGAGAACCGGGCAGCCGTTGAGGCAGGCGGGATC
>CAJAYO010000166.1 GCA_903948415.1 uncultured Opitutia bacterium
AGCAGAGGTGCCTGCCCCCTCCCTCCACGCCTCCCTCCCTCAACAAACCACCTCTCCTGGGTAACATATTTATGAGGCAAGCCCGGTAACCCCCAATTATGAGGCAACACGCGGCCGGAAACAGATCGTCGTTGACCACTCGTCCGCTCCCAGCCAAAATTTCTCCCGCGGAAACGTGAAATCAGTCGACCCTGCAGCTGCAAAAACACCCCCGGGCGGTCGTGGTCGTGCATGTCGCTCCGGTTGAAGACCGGCTTGGACTCAGGCGGCCCGCGCAGCGTCAACGGGACCCGGTTCACGCGTTGGATCGCGTGATCGAGCGCCAGCCGCAGCTCACCCCGGTGGTGGACGGTCATCGGGCGGGAGGCAAAGAGGGCGGTGGGTGGGACAGGGGCGGACCTACCGTCGAGCCGCCGGCGAGAAGCGACAGCCGCGTGGGGGCTGGTTCGAAGCGATCGTCCGCTCGCGGCGGAACACCAAGGGGAAATCGCCGCGCCGGCGCGCATCTCACGTTTCCATCGCCCCGCCATGGGCTGGAAAGCCCGTGCCACGTGGCACGGGCTTTCCCGCCCGTGCGTTTGCCGCGGTTTTCAACAAACCGAGATGCGCCCCGCGCCGCCATTCTGGAATCGCAACCTCTCGGCCTATTTCGCGAACGGCCCCCGCCCTCTTGCCGTCCTTTCGCCGCTCCGTCCCCGATAAGTTTCCCGCTCCACCGCCGTCGCGCTCCTCGCTGTCTGCGCCACGCTGGGCGGCCCCGTCCGGGCCCACGCCCAACCCGCCGAGCGCGAGCCCATCCGCCCCACCCCGACCCTCGGGACCGGCGATCGCGGCGGCACGGTTTCGGCCGGAAACCCGATCCGCAAAAGACGCACACGACTACCGCGCCGCCGAATCCGAACGCCGGGACCACGCGCCCTCCGGCCAGGACGAGGTCTGCGGCCTGCCATCGCACCCGCCGGGCTCGCCCAAAACGCCGTCGGCAAAACCCGCTCCGTCGGCTCCACCGCCGCCACGTTCGGCGCCGCGCGTTCGCCACCCCCGGCCTTGGCATCCTCGATCCCGTGCTCCGCGGCGCTGCACTCCGCCCGGCTCACCCGCGCCGACATCCTCCCCGCCCGCGTCTGCCTCGCGGACGTCGGCCCCGCGCACCCCCGCGCCCCCAACCCGCTCGTTTTCCGCCCCCCGACCCTCTGAACGGACGCGCGAGTCCCGCCGCATCGGCCCGCAGCTCGAAACGCCCACCGTCGCCTCGGTCCGACCGGGAAACCCCTTCCCCCAATCCCGCCCCCGGGAGCTGCGTCCGCGCCTCGTCGCCCACCGGCGTGATCGCCAAAAACCGGCCTCCCGGCCGCGCCCACGGCAAGCGGGCGGGTCGTTGACCGGCCCGCCGGGCAGTCACGGCCTGGTGCTTAAAAGGCAGTCGCCGACCTTTTGTACAGTGGGTCGTGACCCCAAAATTGGGGTGTCAACGCAGGATCACCGCTCGCAGGAACCTGCTAAAACTCGTGCACGGCCCGCTGGCGCCGGGAGTGCCCGCGCTCTCGCCCAGAAATCCAAAGGCCGACCCGTCCCTGCCCACCGCTCTCCGCTCCCCGCGCCCCGCGCCCGCCCGCCCGCCCCACCGCCCGACCCGACCCCCACCGTCCCAATCACGCACCGAACTTGAAATCGCGTTCCCCATGAAGACCACTCCTCGAACGATTCTGTCGTCGGCCCTGTTTCTCACCTTCATCTCCGGCGTCCGGGCCCAGATCGTCTGGAGCTTCACCGATGGCACCGGTGCGCCATCGACCACGGTCACCCACCTTTCCGGAGGCGTCCTTTCGGCCGGAAATTTGGTCGGGACATCTTCCCTGGCCTTCAACACCACCTCCGCCTCGACCAACAGCGGAGCCTCCGGAGGAAACAACGCCGCCGTCAGGACGGTCGCATCGGCCTCGTTGTCCACCTCGTCCTCCACGTATTTTGAATTCACGGTCACGCCGGCAGCCGGCTACCAGATCTCGGCGACGGGGTTGACGCTTGGCTCCCGCAGTGCCGGGACCGGACCGACCACGCTCAGCCTGTTTTCGAGCGTGGATTCATTTTCATCGGCTCTCGGCTCCATCGTGACGTCCACCAACTCGACGTGGACCTCCGTGACCCTGTCCAGTTTCTCCGTCGCCGCGGCGGCGAACACCCCCGTCACCTTTCGCCTCTACGGCGCCCCGTCCGGCACGACCACATCGGCCAATTGGCGGGTGGATGATCTGTCGTTTTCGGTCAGTGCCATTTCCGCCATCCCCGAGCCTTCAACCTACGCGGCGCTCGCCGGCACGGCGGCCCTCCTCGGCGCGGTGTGGCACCGTCGGCGGCGACCCCCGGTCGCCTGACCCGCGCGTTTTACGCCTTCCACCCGCCCGGATTCCAGCGGGATTTTTCCGCCGGCGCTGCGGTGCGGCTCACCGCCGCGCGCCACCGTCGCCCAGCCGGACCAACGCCGCCCGCACCGCTTCCAACGCGACCTTGCACGGCTCCGAAAACAAAAACAAATCGCTCCCCAGCTTCAGTTGCGCGACTCGCAGGATGTCGGGCGACGGACGCCGCAGGCGAATCAACCGCTGCACGTGGACCGCAAGATCGTCGCCCGCGTTCAACATCACTTCGACTTCGACCAATCGCGTGAGCGCCGCCTGGTTGAGCGGATCGAGTTCGACCGCCCGCACGAGCGTCCGGCGCGCCGCATCGACGGCCCCCAGACCGGCCAAACGGTTCGCCACGGCCAGCAGATTGTCCGCCCGCAAATCCGCCTGGCCGAGAAAGCTGTTGAGGAACATCGTCGCCGCCGAATCCTCGCCCAGCCCCAGCAACGCCGCCGCCTGCAGGCTGTCGAGGACTCCGGCATGCGTCCTCTCCCCGGCGGGAAACTCCGCCCGATAACCGCGGATCGCCTCCACCGCCCCCTGAAAATCGCGCGCCACCACCAGCGTTTCCACCCGCAGCAGGGCGAACGGATCGGGCTCCAGCCCGCGCGCCGCCGCCTCGCCTACCGTCCGGCGCATGAGCGCGACATCACCGACGTTGGCGGCGAAATCCGCGAGCGCGAGCAACGCCGCCGAATCGCCCGCGAAGTCGCGGAGCAGCGCTTCCGCCTCGCGGGCGACCCGCCCCGCCTCGCCCGCCTGCCGGTAGGTATGCAGCAATTCGATGCGCGGTCCCACCTCCTCGGGAAACGCGATTTGCCGCTCAAGGCTCCGACGGCGGGCTTCGTCCATCAGACCCTGTTGCCGCAGGTGACCGACCAGTTCCCGGTGCACCTCCGCATCCTGCGGCCACTCGGACGCGACTTGCCGGAACTGGACCAGCGCGAGCTCGCGGTAGCCCCGGTCCCACTCCAGTTTCGCAGAGAGCAACCGCCCCTCCCGCGAATCCGCGAGCCGGGGCACGGCGCGCAGAAAATCCTCCGCTTGGTCGTAGTTGCCCCGCAAGACACTGGCTGTGCTCGCCGCGAACGCCAACAGGCGCGCGTGGTCCGAACCGGACACGGCCGCCGGCAGCAACCGGCGCGCGAGTGCGACGACCTGCGCGTCTTCCTGCCGCTGGAGCAAAAAGGTCACCACCGCCTTCACGTAGACCGGATCGGACGCGTGGTAATGCAGTCCGTCGAGCAACGCCCTGCGCGCGTTGTCGGACTGGCGCGCCGCGACCAACAGATCGGCCAACAGCAGACGTCCATCGCGATTCCCCGGCGCCGAAGCGACGCCCGCCCTCGCATAGAGAAATCCTTCCGTGAACTTCCGCTCCTCCACGAAACGCTTGGCCTCGGCGATCTGCTGGTCGCCCCGCGCCACGCGGTAGTGGTCCCAGCGTGACGGCAACAGGATGTCGGTGAAACCCACCGCCTCCACGTGGCGAACGTAGCGCACGAAACCGAACACCGCCAGCGCCGCCGCGACGTAACCCGCGACCGCCAGTCCGCCCAACCACCCCAGCACGCGCATCCAGCGCACCCGCCTCCGCCTCGGGCCCCGCCCGTCACGCACGAACCACGTCACGACCCGTCCCCGCCGGCTCGTCGCCGGATCAGTCGGGGCGGAATCTTTCTCGGTGGCAGGCTTCACCGCAGTGCGTCATTTCGGACCGGATATCTTCCCGGCACTATGGCCGCCCCGCCGCCCATGACGATCCCGAATGCGCGCCCGCGCACGCAGGTTTTTCCTCCACGCCCGGACCCGCCGCCCTCCTCGGCCCGCGACGGGCCGCCGGCTTATTTGCCCGGCAGCTTGATCTGCACGCCGCCCGCCGGAGCGTCGGTCTTCGCCGGAGCCGCCACCGCGGCCGCCGGGGCGGGCACCGTCGCCCGCAACATCAGCGCGCGCTGCGTCCAAGGACCCGAAGGATCGAGCTGCATGAGCTGGTCGGAATATTTCTGCACATCGGCGCCATTGGCGGCCTCGGCGGCGAGACTCGTGAGGTGGTAGGCGGCTTCGGCCCGCAGCCCCTTGAATTGAGCGGCATCGCCGACGAGCTGCTTCAGATCCGTGATGGCATCGGCGGTCTTGCCGGCCTGCACCTTTGCAAGGGCCCGGCCGAGTTGCGCGCGCGCGGCGAGCGGTCCGGTCTTGATCGTGGCGAACGCCTTGTCGTAACCGGCGAGCGCGTCGGCGGACTTGCCCGCGGTATAGGCCTCGTCGGCGAGGCGGAGCTGCGCGACCCCGGCGAGCGAGTGCTCGGCATGGGCGGCCGCAAAAGTCTTCAATTGGTCGGACGTCGCGGCGGCCGCATAGGCCTTCTGCACGTCGACCTCTTTGCCGGCCTGCAGGTAGTCCCAACCGCCCTTGGCCAGAATGCCGACGAAGACCAGGCCGCACAGCGAGAGAACGGCCGTCCCGTAGTTCTTCCAGAAGAGCTGCAGCTTGTCCTCGAAGGTCGGCGCGAGGTAGGTCTCGTCGACCGTCACGAGCTTGCGGTCATCACCGGCGGGTTGCGGAGCAGAAGGAGTGGCGGGCGTGGTCATAGCGCGAGGGATTGGGCTTTGGAACCGCGGACGAGAACAAAACCCCGCCCCGCTGTCCATCCCCGTGTTTTCGCCCCTCGTAGGCCTCCTACTCCCCGGCTGGAATGTCGGTGATCCCCTCGAAGACCTGAGAGCACCGGGCCACGGAGATTAATACCCACGTCGGTTGATAGTTGGTCGACCGGATTGGCGTAGCATGGGCGTCCCTGCCCGTGGAATCGGTCAAGTGATCAACCGACGATGGTATCACCCCAAAGGCATCGCGACAGCCCCCCAGTCCGGCGGGGCCGATAGGCCGCCCAACCCGAGCACTCCGAATGATCGAGTCACAAAAATCACAAAAACCAATCCC
>CAJAYO010000167.1 GCA_903948415.1 uncultured Opitutia bacterium
ACGATCAGGGCGAACATTATCCAGAGCAGAGCGAGCAGGAGCCGGGGCATGGGAGGTGGATTTGATGAGTGGATTCGCGACGAGTGTTGCGGTGGGGCTATGGCCCGTCGATCGCCACCCGTTTCACGGTTGTGCGAAAGCAAATCGTGCCGTCGGCCACGGCGGGTGCGGCGAGGCACCAGCCTTCGAGACGGTTTTGGGCCACGAGCGTAAACGCGCTGGTCGCGGCGACGACCGCGCCTTCGCCGCCTGCGTTGGCTTACCGAGGCCTTTTTTCCCACGCAGCGTGCCGTCCATGCCGAACCAGTTCAGCGAAGCCGCCGCGAGCGCCGCGGCGACGCGACAGGGGCGAAAGAATGGGGGTGCGGTCATCAGCGCAGGGCGGTCGGAGCGTGACGCGGGCGGGCGAAGGTCAGTTTTCGCTCTTCAGGAAGGCGACGAGATTCGCCACGTCGTCCTTCGCCATCGTTTGCTCGAGACCGTCCGGCATCAACGATACACCCGACGCGACGAGGGAGGTGATCTGGCTGCGGGCGACGGTCTCCTCGCTCCCCGCGGCGGTGCGGAGCGTCAGGCTGGCTTCGCTTTCCGTGGCGAGCCAGCCGGAGAGCGACCGCCCGTCCTGCGTGACCACGGACAGCGTCTGATAGTTGGGCGCGACTTCATAATTTGGCACGAGGATGTGCAGCAGAATCGCGTCGGCGGGTTGGTGGCGGATGCCGGTGAGATCGGGGCCGACCTTTCCGCCCACGCCCTGGTGCGTGTGGCAGGCGGAGCAGGCTTTCAGGAAAGCCTCGCGCCCGCGGGCGACGTCGGTCGGCGCCGAGAGGAGCGGGCGATACGTGCGGTAGACCTGCATGCGGTCGCCGCCTTCCAGGCTTTGGAAGAGGGTTTCGGCGCGTTGCCGCACGGTCGCGTCGGCGTGTTTGAGCAACTGGGTGCGGCGCACCGACGAGATTTCGGCGGCCGTTACGACGCCGCCCTCGATCGCACCGAACAACACCGCGATGAGGGGCGGTTTCGCGGTGAGGGTCGCCAACACCGCCTCGCGCAACCGCGGCGTGTAGCCGGTCCAGTTCTCGCGTTTGAGCAGCAGCGCGCCGCCGCGCGCATCGCCGATTTTTTCGAGCGCGCGCACCGCCTGTAGCTGAAGTTCAGGCGGCTGGCGGGCCGCGAGGAGCCGGCCCAGCGTCGCACCGGCAAAGGCAAAGTCCGCCTGCCCGAGCAGGGACACCGCCGTGCTGCGGTCGCGGAGAGGCGACGATTGATCGACTGCGCGCGCCGCGACGGAGTGCAAGAAGGCCTGCACGGCGGGGGCCGCGCGGCCGTCCGGTCCGAGCACGGCGGCAAACGCGTCGGGTGGGACGGCGGCCTTCGCGCGGCCCCGGCCCCGAAAGCCTTCGAGGAGACCGAGCACCGCCGACATCCGCGCCGGCAACTCGCCGGATTCGGCGACGCGGTCGGCCAGGAACTGACGGCAGGCGTCGGGGGGAGCGCCGGCGCCGAAGACGCGGCCGAGGTGTTCGATGACGACGGCGAACGAAGCCGGGTTCGCGGCGCGTTCGCGTTGCAACGCCGTCAGGAAAGCCTCCATCCGGCCCGCAATGCCGCTGAGCACGGCCGCGCGCGTCCAGCGGTCCTCGCCGTCGCGGAGCGCGAGGACCGCAAGCGCCGGCACGACGGACTCGTCGCGCGATCCGGCGAGCGCCAAGGCGGCGCAAAAGCGCACGCGGGCGTCGGGGTCGTTGGTCGCAGCCATGACGGAGGGCAGAAATTCATTTCCGGCGTTCTTGGCGATCTGCGCGCCGGCGAAGTGCAGGCCCTGTTCGCGCACCCCGGCGTGGGGATCGCGCAGTGCGGCGGTGATGGTCGCGGCGGACAATTCGTTCAGCCCACGCAGTGTCCAGAGGGCGCGCGTCCGCGCTTCGGGGCGCGTGGCCTGGGTGGCGATTTTTTCGAGGAGGGGAATCGCCGCGCGATCGGCGCGTTCGACGAGGCGCCGCTGGGCGTCGGCGCGCCACCATTCGTCGGGGGACTCCAGGGCCGCGACGGTTTTGTCGAGGTCGTCGGTTCGGACCGGCGCAGTGGCGGGGGCGGAGCGCGGAACGGGCGAATCGCGGAGGATGCGGTAAATGCGGCCGCGGTCCTTGCCGCTTTCGAAGTCGAGGAGGCCGCGCGATTCCTCCGGCACGTAGCGCGGGTGGTCGATCTCGCGGCGATACATGTCGGCGACGTAGAGCGCGCCATCGGGGCCTTCCCCGAGAAAGACGGGCCGGAACCAAACGTCCGTGGTGGCGAGAAACTCTTGGCCGCCGGCGGGCGGATCGGAGCGGAACGAGGCGCCGTCGGGCCGGAGCACCTGGCGTTGCACGAGATTTTGCGCGGACTCGCAGATGAAGACGTTGCCCGCGTGCTCGGGCCGCAAGCCCGTGCCGCCGAACACGAGCACGCCGCTCGCCGAGGTGAACGTGCCAGCATGGGGCGCGGCCATCAGCGACGGAATAAAATCGGCGGAGATCGTCGCGCGACTGATCGGAAAGACTTTCGCCTCGGCCTGCACACGGGAGACCTCTTGGACGCTCTCGCTGAAGGAGAGGTGCGGGTTGCGGGCCAGTTGCGCCGGCTCGAGCATCACCTGCATGACCGGATGACGGTTCGAGCAGATGAAGCGGCGCCCAAACGCATCGAACGTCAGCCCGAATTGACCACGGCCGCTCGTGTTTTCGAACTCGTAGGTGTCCGGATCGAAGCGGCCGTCTTTCAACGCGAACGTCACGGCGGCGCGCCCGGGGTGGGCGGGCGAGGTGACTTTGCCGCCGTTGAGTCCGCTGGTGACGTAGATTTTTCCGTCGAGGCCGAGGGTGGGGTGGCTCACGCGCAACTGCGCGGTCTTGGTGGCGTCGAAACCGGTGAGCACCACCGTGCGCACGTCCGCGATTCCGTCGCCGTCCTTATCTTTAAGATACAGGATGTCGGGGGCCGCCGTGAGGAAGACGCCGCCGCGCCAGAGCGCGAGGCCGTTGACGTAGCCGAGGCCGGTCGCGAAATCCGTGCGGCGTTCGAAGCGTCCGTCGCCGTCGACGTCTTCGAGCAATGCGAT
>CAJAYO010000168.1 GCA_903948415.1 uncultured Opitutia bacterium
CAAAATTCATTGAGGAAAGTGTGATGGATGCCGGCTAAGCCGCGGCCCTTCAGCCCAACGCCCTTGTCCGCGAACATTCAAAACCGAAAGGTGACTTCGTCGGCCGCCCGCTGGCGGGCGCGTTTGCGGAGCGCGCGCCAGCGCGCGGCCGACGGCAGACTGAATCGTTCCGGCTCAGCGGGACGGGAGGGCGTAATCCGCGGTGGAGCCGAGCGCCGGCGGCACCAGGGCGTCAAAGTAACCCGCGTCCCAAGCAATCGCGGTGAAGGCACGCGGGACCCGTGGGGCGGCGCATCGGGCGGAGAGCGTCTCCAGGGCGAAGCGCAAGGCTGCTCTCCGGGTTGCCCCGGTTGGTCGAAGCGCGGGGCACGCGTGTTCCAATCGGCAAGGGTGGCGGAATTGACGCCGGGTGGGCCGCGGAACGATCGCGTCACGGTTTCGTCGGAGGGAGGCTCGGCGATAGCCCGCGAGGGCAGCGGCGAGGGTGAGCAGGACGTGCGCGAGAAACGCACCGTTCGTCGCCAGAGCGTGGCCGAAGGCGCGGCGGTAATCGGCCGACACGTATCCGCACAGTGGGGGCGGGCGGGCCTTGGCGACGAAGCGGGGCAACGACACGCCATCGGCGAGCTGATCGGGGGCCGGCGAAGAGTCATGGTGCGGGAGGAGAAGCGGACCTTGTTCGCCGACTCAAGTGGGGCGTGCTCGGCAGAGACCAAGGCTGCGGCACGAGCGTCAGGGCGGGGTCCGGGAGTCCGGCGGGTTGGGCCTCAGACCGGGAGCGAGGCGGCCGCGTGCGGTGCGGGGGCGATGGGCGTGCACAGGGCGTGCAGATTTTCCACGGGCGTGCGCGCAGGAATTTCACAACCGGCATTGACCATGAAGCGGGCCCCGGCGGCGGCACGGCAGAGGGCGACGGCCCGCCGGATGCTATCGGGTGAACCGCGCATCACGCCGGCCACCGGGTCGACATTGCCCGCGATCACCGGGCGGGGGCCCAGCACGCGGCGGGCGTGCGCGAGATCGACGCGGTGGTCGAGGTCGACGATGTCCACGCCGAGCGTGGCGATTCCGGGGAGCAGGTGGGTGATATTGCCGCAGATGTGGAGGCGGACAAAAACGCCCATCGCGTGGAGCGCGGTGACCAACTGCCGTTCGAACGGGAGAATGAGCGATTCGTAAACGGCGGCGGAGACCTGGCTGGCGACGGCATCGCCGACGCCGATGGTGTCGGCTCCGGCCGCGACCTGCGCGCGGGCGAAGGCGATCGCGGTGGCGACGCAGCGCGCCATCACGGCCCGCGCGGCGGGTTCGTCATCGAGGAGATCGACAAAAAAGTTGGAGAGCCCCCGCAGGTCGGCGGCTTCGGCGGCCGGGCCCTCGACCCAGCCCATGATCGAATAGTGGTCGCCGGCGCGGGCGCGGAATGCGCGGAGGGCGTCGAGGCGGTCGCGCATGCGCGGGGCGGTGAGGGGATCGGGGTGAGGAAGTTTGGCCACGTCCGGGTCGTCTTCGAGCGGGGGCTTGAGACAGATCGGTCCGGCGTTGAGGGGGAATTCGAGCGACGCGCCGAAGCCCGCCGTTTCGCGGTAGGGGTCCGAGATGGCGCTGAGTTGGTCGATGCCGAATTCCTCGGCGCAACGCAGGCCGGCCGAGACCAGCACGCGGTAGTCCGAGGCGAAGGCCCGGTAGTTCGAGCCGATGTGTTCCGCCGCGAACTGCATCAGAATCGGCAGGCGCGGGACGATGTCGGGTTGGCCGCCGCCGAGCACCGCCCGGTAGCGTTCGCGCGGGGTCATGGGTGGAGGCGCACGACGGATGGAGCGGGAGACAGTGCGACCAGACAGACGGTGCCGTTGGTCGGATGGATGGGGGGACGGCGCGGGCTACGGCCGGGGGAAGGCGCGGATCGGGCTGTAGCGCGGGTAGGTTTCCCAGATTTCGCCGCCGTTGAGGACGCGGGCGTCGCCGGTTTGGCGGAGGTAGTCTTCGAGTTGCTTCGCGAGTTGCGCCCGCACGGTCGCGAACTCGGGGCGGGCGGCGAGGTTGTCGAGGCAGCCGGGGTCTTTGACGATGTCGAAGAGTTCTTCGGCCGGGCGTTTGGCGACGGCGAGTTGGAGGTAGCGGCCGAGCACGGGGTCGTCGGCGCGGGCGATGAGGAAGTCGAGCGTGGCGCCGGGATCGATGTCTTTGTAGCCGCTGTGGGGGCGCTCAGGTTTGCCTTTGGCGTCGAGGACGACGGGATCGCCGGCGGGCCAGCGGTCGGGGCGGAAGTTGCGGACGTAGAGAAACTCGGGTGTGCGCAGGGCGCGTTGCGGGTAGGTGGCGTTGTCGTAGCGGGCGGAGGAGTGGCGTTCGCGGGCGGCGTAGACGGCGGTGCGGGTGGGGTCGACGCGGCCCTGCTGCTTCGATTGCAAAATGTTCATGAGGCTGCGTCCGGAGAGCGGATACGTGGTGCCGGGGTGGGTGACGCCGGCGGCATCGAGGATGGTGGCGGTGAGATCGACGAAGCCGACGAGGTCGTCGACGATGCGGCCGCCGGGGACGCGGGCGCCCCAGCGGATCGCGAGCGGCTCGTGGAAGCCGTATTCGTAGAGGTTGGCCTTGGCGCGGGGGAAGGCCATGCCGTTGTCGCTGGTGACGATGACGAGGGTGTGGTCGAGTTCGCCGGCGGCCTCGAGCTGTTGCAGCATGCGGCCGAGGTGGGTGTCGAACCACTCGATCTCGAGGCAGTAGTCGAGGAGGTCGCTGCGGACTTCGGGGGTGTCGGGGAGGAAGGGCGGAGGAGGGGCGTCGGCGAGGCGTTTGCCGGCTTTGAGGCCGGAGCCGGGGGTGAAGGCGCGGTGGGGTTCCTGACCGCCGAACCAGAAATAGAACGGTTGGTCTTTGGGGCGGGCGGCGAGGAAGTCGGCGAAGTTGGCCGCGTAGTCGTTTTGGCCGATGCCGGGGGTCGGGCCCTCGGTGCGGCGCCGGTCGAAGGACGGGCCGGCGGGGTTGCGGGTGCGGCCTTCGCCCTCGTACTTGCCGGGCCCCCAGCCTTTGCCGGTGAGGCCGACGAAGTAGCCGGCTTTTTCGAGGAGATCGGGAAAGACGACGTATTTCGCGGGGAAGGAGCTGGCGTGAGTGCCGGCGTGTTCGATCTGCCAGGGGTGGCGGCCGGTGAGGAAGGCCGCGCGTGTCGGACTGCAGCCGGGGGAAGGAGCGAAGGCGTTGCGGAAGAAAATGCCCTCGCGGGCGACGCGGTCGAAGGCGGGTGTGTTCACCGCCTTGTAGCCCGCGAACGACGTGTGGGCGTGCGATTGGTCGTCGGAGATCGCGAAGAGGATGTTGGGGCGGGTGCGCGGTGTGGGGGACGGGGCGGCGGAAGC
>CAJAYO010000169.1 GCA_903948415.1 uncultured Opitutia bacterium
AACGCGCTTGCAGAGCGGTTTTTTGGCGGGTCGCGCGGGGTTAATGGCGTTCTTCAACCCAGCGGCTTGGGGTCAAGCCGCTCCACCTCGGCAGCCACCACCTCGGCAGCCACCACCTCTGCAGCCACTACCTCGGCAGCCGGTCGCGTGAGGCCGGCGAAATTCCGGCTCGCGCCGCTTACTTCAGCATCTCGGTCAGCAGCGGCTTCATCGCGTCGGCCCAGAGCTGGTAGCCGGCGGTGTTGGGGTGGAGTTGGTCGGGCATGATCGCGAACGGAATCTTGCCGTCCTGGCCCACGAACGCGGCGTTGATGTCGAGGTAGCGGACGTTCACCCCGTCGTCCAGTTTGGCGAGTTCGACGTTCACGGCGTTGATGATCTCGGTCCGGCGCGCGGCGTCCGTGAGGGCGGCGTCGGTGATCTTGCCGTCCTTGTCCTTGCGGGCGCCGCGGGGGAAAACGGCGAGGAGGAGGACCTTGGTGCCGGGAATCTTGGCGCGGATCAGCTCGACGATCTTTTTGTCGGCCGCGGCGATTTCCGCGGCGGTGTGGCCGGCGGGGGCCGGGCCGGTGTTGTTGGTGCCGAGCATGAGGACGGTGACCTTCGGGGTGATCCCGGCGAGCTCGCCGTTCTCAATGCGCCAGATGACGTGCTGGGTCTGGTCGCCGCCGATGCCGAAGTTGGCCGGCTGATACTTGCCGTAATAGGTTTCCCAGATGTGGGTGCGCGCGGCGTTGGCCCAGCCGGCGGTGATCGAATCGCCGACGAAGAGCAGCCCGACCGGGCCGGCTTTGCCGCGGGCGAGGAAGGATTCGTGGGATTTGAGGAAGGCGGCGTTCGGGGCGCCGTCCGGACCTGCTTTGGCGACCGCGGCGGACGCGTCGACTCTCTTGGCGGGAGCGGCGGCGGGCGTTTGGGCCAAAGCCAGCGGCACGAGTGCGGCGAGCAGGAGAGCGGACAGGGTAGGGCGGATTTTTTTCATGGGAGCGGAGGAGGGTGAAGGCAGGCAAGACGCGGCGTCGAGCTTGCGGTGACGCGCGTGGGGCGGGCGGGCTCAGGTTTTCCGCTGCGCCCAGAGGTTGTCCGCGGTGTAGAGCGCGAGGCCGGCCCAGATAAACGCGAACCCCGTCAGGCGGTCCCGGGAAAACGACTCGTGATACACCCAGACGCCGAGCGCGAGTTGCACGGTGGGCGCGAGGTATTGGAGAAGGCCCATCGTCGAGAGCCGGATGCGGCGGGCGCCATAGGCGAAGAGCAGGAGCGGCACCGCGGTGATCACGCCGGAACTGAGGATCAGGCCGTGCGTGGCGGCGTCGACGCGGCCGAGGGCGCCGGCGCCGGTGTGATGTTGCCAGAGCAGAAAGCCGACCGCGAACGGGGCGAGGAGCAGCGTTTCGACGGTCAGGCCGATGAGGGAGCCGAGCGGAGATTTTTTCCGGAGGAGGCCGTAGCCGCCCCACGTGCCGGCGAGCGCGAGCGCGATCCACGGCGGGCGGCCGAGTTGCGCGACCATCACGGCCACGCCGGCGCCGGCGCAGCCGATGGCGACCCATTGCAGCCGCCGCAAATGCTCGTGCAGTACAAAACGCCCGACGGCCACGTTGACGAGCGGCACGAGAAAATAACCGAGGCTGCACTCGATCACATGGCCCGTGTTGACGCCCCAGACGTAGATCAGCCAGTTCGCGGTGAGCAGGGTGGCGCTGAGGAAATTAAGCCCGAG
>CAJAYO010000170.1 GCA_903948415.1 uncultured Opitutia bacterium
CGGCGGTTGGAAACCGCCGCTCCGTTAAGACAAGATGTCTTTCACGACTTTGCCGAAGACGTCGGTGAGGCGGTAGCGGCGGCCCTGGAATTTGTAGGTGAGGCGCTCGTGATCGATGCCGAAGAGGTGGAGAATCGTCGCGTGCAGGTCGTGGATGTGCACGGGATCCTTCGTGATGTTGTAGCCGTAGTCGTCGGTTTCGCCGTAGGTGACGCCCGGCTTCACGCCGCCGCCGGCCAGCCAGAGCGAGAAACAGCGCGGGTGGTGATCGCGGCCAAAGTTGTTCGCGGTCATCGGGCCCTGGCAGTAGTTCGTGCGGCCGAATTCGCCGCCCCAGACGACGAGCGTGTCGTCGAGCATGCCGCGGGCTTTGAGGTCGGCGACGAGCGCGGCGGCGGGCTGGTCGGTTTGGAGGCATTCGCGTTTGATGCCGCCGGGGAGGCCGCCGTGGTGATCCCAGTCCTGATGATAAAGCTGGATGAACTTCACCCCGCGCTCGGCCAGGCGGCGCGCGAGGAGACAGTTGGCGGCGAAGGAACCGGGTTTGCGGGCGTCGGGGCCGTAGGAATCGACGACGTGGGCGGGCTCGTTGGTGAGGTCGGTGACCTCGGGGACGCTGGTCTGGAGGTTGAAGGCCATCTCGTAGTTGGCGATGCGCGCGGAGATCTCGGCGTCGGGCGTGCCGGCGAACTGGTGCTCGTGGAGCTCGCGCAGGCGGTCGAGCGCGAGGCGGCGGTTTTCCGGGGAAACGCCGGCCGGATTGTTGAGGTAGAGGACGGGATCGGCGCCGGAGCGGAAGCGCACGCCCTGGTGTTTCGCCGGGAGAAAACCGGAGCCCCAGAGGTGCGACATGAGGGGCTGGCCTTTTTTGTCCTTGGTGATGAGCACGACGAAGGACGGGAGGTTGGCGTTGGCGCTGCCGAGACCGTAGTCGAGCCACGAGCCGAAACTGGGGCGGCCGGGGATCTGCGAGCCCGTCTGCATGAACGTCACGCCGGGGCCGTGGTTGATCGACTCGGTGTGCATCGAGCGGATGATGCAGAGATCGTCGGCGATTTTGGCGGTGTGGGGGAGCAGATCGCTGAACCATCCGCCGCTGCGGCCGTAGGGGGAAAACTTGAACGGGGACCCGGCGATGGGGATGGAACTCTGGTTGCCGGACATGCCGGTGAGGCGTTGGCCGCCGCGCACGCTGTCGGGGAGTTGCTCGCCGTGGCGTTGGTTGAGGAGCGGCTTGTAGTCGTAGAGATCGAGCTGCGAAGGGCCGCCGGATTGGAAGAGGTAAATGATGCGTTTGGCCTTCGGGGCGAAATGGGGAAGTGACGGAGGAAGTGAAAGTGACGGTGAAAGGGAGGGTTCGGCGGCGGTGGCGTCGCGGCCGAGGAGGTCGGCGAGGGCGATGCCGCCGAGACCGAGGGCGAGGCGGTTGAGGCAGTCGCGGCGGCTCATGGAGAGCCAAGGGGCGTGGCCGGTGCAGAGCGGTGGAGGGGAAGAGGTGGAGGGCATGGCGCTCATCAGCGTTTCACGACGAAGGCGTCGTGGTTCATGAGGGTGTTGACGAGGGTGGCGGCGGCGGCGACTTCGGGGGCGGGCAGGGTGGCGTCGGGCGGGGTGCCGCCGAGGGCAAGGTAGGCGGAGGCGTCGCGCTCGCGTTCACGAAACCACGTCAGTTGGTCTTCATGCATCGCGGTGAGAATCTGGAACTCGGCTGAGTCCGGGGGCCGGCTCAACAAATGGAGGAAGGCCTGCGCGATGATGTCCTCAATGCGCCCGCCGGTGGCGCGGTGGAGTTTTTCGGCGAGGACGCGGGCGGCTTCGACGAATTGGGGGCCGTTGAGGAGGACGAGGGCCTGGAGGGAGGTGTTGGTGGTCTCGCGGCGGGCGACGCAGACGACGCGCTTTGGGACGTCGAAGGCCTCGAGCATCGGCGCGGGGCCGGTGCGTCGCCAGAACGTGTAGACGCTGCGACGGTAGAGTGCTTCGCCTTGGCCGGCGGGCGCGGGTTTGAAGGACTCGGGCAGGTCGTAGGTGTAGACGGGCGGACCGCCGAGTTTTTCGACGAGGAGGCCGGAGGCGGCGAGGGCCTGGTCGCGGATCATCTCGGCGGGAAGACGGTGGCGCGGGCCGCGGGCAAGCCAGACGTTTTCCGGGTCGTCGGCCATGATGTCCGGGGTGGCGAAGCTGCGCTGGCGGTAGGTTTGCGAGAGGACGATGGTCTTGAGGAGCGCTTTGACGTCCCAGCCGGAACGGATGAATTCGCCGGCGAGCCAGTCGAGGAGTTCCGGATACTCGGCGCGGTCGCCCTGGCTGCCGAAGTCGTCGGAGGTTTTCACGAGGCCCTGGCCGAAGAGGGATTGCCAGAAACGGTTAACGGTCACGCGGGCGAGCAGCGGATGGCGGGGGTCGGTCAGCCAGCGCGCGAGGCCGAGGCGGTTGCGGGGTTGATCCGAGGGAAAGGCGGGGAGGGCGGAGGGGGTGTCGGGGCGGACGGCGGCGCCGCGCTGGTCGTATTCGCCGCGCTGCAGGAGGTAGGCGGTCTTGGGCGCGGGGAGTTCGCGCATGACCATGATTTCCTTGGCCTCGTCGGCGAGTTGGGTGTGCGTGGCGCGCGCGGCGGTGAGGGCGGCGAGCGCGGCGCGGTAGGGCGCGTCGTGATTCGCGAGGTAGGTGGGATAGTCGGCCGCTGGCGCGGCCGGTTGAGCGTTGAGCGCTGAGCGCTGAGAGTCCGGAAGAGGGGGCGGAGAGCCGGAGGTAACGAGGGTGCGGATTTCGAAGGGGGTGAGTTCGCGGTTGAAGACGCGGAGATCGTCGACGAGACCGCCTTTGAAGCCGCGGTCGCGGAAGCGTTCGCCGAGGGCGATGCTGTCACCGCCGCCGCCGGTGATGTCTTTGGTCAGGTGGTCGCGGATGATCTCGGTGCGCGCGGGCACGCCATTGAGGAAGAGGCGAAGGCCGGCGGCGCGGCTCGAGCCGTCGTTGGAGACGGTGACGTGAACCCATTCGTTGAGGGGGAGCGGATCGGTGGCGCGGATGGAAAGGGCGTCGCCGGGCCAGAAGTGAATGAGCGACCATTTGGCGCGGCCGTCTTCGAGGAGCAGTTCGTAGCCGCGGCTGCCGGCATCGGTCCACGCGCGCGAGCGGTGGAGGACGACGGCGCGCTCTTTGAGGTCGGGGGTCTGGATCCAGAGGGAAATCGTGAAGGGGTCGTGCCGGTGGAAGTTGCCGAGCTTGGTCTGGATGGCGTGGTCGCCGGAGAGGCGGAGGGCGGAGCCGGCGCCGGGGCGGCCGGGGACGGATTCGTTTTCCTTGGGCGTGGAGGCGTAATCGCCGGGCTGGAGGGCGTTGGCGAAGCGGGCGAGATTTGCCGGTTTTTGTTCCGAGGGGACGGCCTCGGCGGGTTCGACGGTGGGGTTCGGCGGGGCGGCGGGTGCGTCGGTGGCGGCCTTTTGCCTCGGCGGGGGCGTGGGCTTCGCTGGAAGCGGCGTGGTGTCGCGGACGTCGAAGTCGAAGCGTGCGAGTTCGCCGGCGATCGCCAGCGGTGCGGCGGTGGATGGCTGCGCGAGCCACGCGGCGAAGGCGTCGCGGCGGCTTTCCCGGAGCGCGGCGAGGGCCGACGCGGCGGAGCTGACCGCGGCGGTGGCGGCGGCGAATTTTTCTTGGTGTGCGGCATCGGGGAGCCACATGGCCGGCGTGGGCGCGGACTGGGTGAAGAACGAATAGAGGCCGGCCTCGTCGATGTTTTGGAAGAAGGCGGCGAGGGCGTAGAAATCCTTTTGCGGAATCGGGTCGAATTTGTGGTCGTGGCAGCGACAGCACTCGAGGGTGAGGCCGAGGAAGGCGGTGCCGAAGGTGGTGACGCGGTCGTTGACGTAGTTGACGCGGTATTCCTCTTCGACGGATCCGCCCTCGGCCTCTTGCGGATGGAGGCGGTTGAAGGCAGTAGCGAGGATCTGGTCGTCGGTGGCGTTGGGCAGCAGATCGCCGGCGAGTTGGTGGGTGACGAACTGGTCCCAGGGGAGATTTTGGTTGAAGGCTTTGATCACCCAGTCGCGCCACGGCCACATGGTGCGTTCGCGGTCGACCTGGAAGCCGTAGCTGTCGGCGTAGCGGGCGACGTCGAGCCAGTCGGTGGCCATGCGCTCGCCGTAGCGCGGGGAGGCGAGGAGACGGTCGACCAGCTTGGGGAGGGCGTCGGGGGAAGGGTCGGCGAGAAACGTGTCGATTTCCGGGAGCGACGGCGGGAGGCCGGTGAGATCGAAGGAGAGCCGACGAATCAAGGTGGGGCGGTCGGCCTCGGGTTGGAAGGGGAGTTGGCGGCGGGCGAGACCGGCGAGGGTAAAACCGTCGATGGGATGAGTCGTCTGCGGGGTGGTCGGCGGGGCGACCGGCGCGAGGGAGGCGAACGACCAATGCGACTGGTAGGGCGCGCCCTCGTCGATCCAGCGGCGGAGGATGGCAATTTCGGCCGGGGTGAGCCGGCCAATCTTTGCGTCGGGGGGCGGCATTATTTCCTCCGGGTCGGTGCTGGTGACGCGGAAGATGAATTCACTTTCGTCGCTCTTCCCCGGAATGATCACAGCCGCATCGTTCTTCACGCGAAACGCCCCCTCTTTGGTGTCGAAGCGGAGCTTGGCCTTGCGGCTGCTTTCGTCGGGGCCGTGGCAGTGGTAGCACTTGTCCGAGAGGATGGGGCGCACCTCGCGGCCGTAGTCTACCGGCGGCGGCGCGGCGGCCGCGGTGAGCGGCAGGGAGACCAAGGCGAAGAATCGGGCGAGGGGACCGAACGAAAGCACGGCGCTATCGGAACGAATCAGGCGCGGCTGGCCAACCAAAACTGCGGGGGCGGCGGCGATGACTGGGGGGGCGGCGGCCCGTCGCGGTGCAGGCCGAGACTCGACGAAGGGCGGCGCGCGCGTCATGGTGTGGGCTGCCTTCACGATTTCGGCGTCGTGCGCGCCGTATCGTGGTTTCCCCGCCATGAACGCTTTTATCTCCGAGGTTGCGGCGCGACGCGTTGGTTTTTTCCGCGTGGTGCGGTGCGCCCTCGGTTTAGTGGCAGCGGGAGCCGCGGCCCAGACAGTGCCGCCGGCGACGACTCCGGCGGTGGCGCGCGAGGAGATTGCCGCGCTGC
>CAJAYO010000171.1 GCA_903948415.1 uncultured Opitutia bacterium
AGCGGTTCGGTCCGCATTTCCGTCGAACTCGCCGCCCCGGCGCCCGCGCCCGACGCCCCGTGCGTGCTCCGTTTCACGGTCGAGGACTCCGGCATCGGCATCCCGCTCGAGCGCCGCGAGCGCCTCTTCAAACCTTTCAGCCAGGTCGATTCTTCGACGACGCGCCATTACGGCGGCAGCGGCCTGGGGCTCGCGATCAGCCATCGCCTCGTCCACCTGCTCGGCGGCCAGATCGGGGTCGAAAGCGAAGCCGGCCGCGGTTCGACATTCAGTTTCACCATCCGCGCGCCGGCGGCCGCCGTGCCGTGGGCCCCCGCGCCTTCCGCCGCGGCCGCCCCTCCCCTCCCCGGGCCCGCGCAGCCCGCCACCCGCATCTTGGTCGCAGAAGACCAGACGGAAAATCGCCTGCTGATCGCGACCTACCTGCGCGAGCACGGCTACACCCCCGACCTCGTCGAAAACGGCCGGCTCGCGATCGAAGCCGCGGTCCACCAACCCTACGATTTGATCTTGATGGATATTCTGATGCCCGAACTCGACGGGTACTCCGCCACCCGCGCCATCCGGCGGCATTTCGCCGGCGGCGTCCAACCGCGGATCTTCGCGCTCACCGCCAACGCCTTTCCCGAAAACCGGGACCGTTGCCGCGAGGCCGGGATGGACGGGTTTCTGACAAAGCCCATCAACATCAAACAGCTCCTCCAAGCCGTGCAGGGGGAGAGTCCGAACACCGTGTGACGTAAACCCCGGCGGCGTCACCCGCCGGGGGAAGGTGAGCCCTCAGAACTTCCACTCCGCACCCGCAAACGCGCCGAACCCCAGCGCCGGGTAGCCGTTCACTTCCTCATAGTTTTCGTTGAGGAGATTTTCGACCCGCACTTTCAGCGCGAGCCGCGCCGTGGCCTGCCACGCGCCGTAGAGGCGCGTGACCGTGTAGTCCTCGCCGTCGATCGGCCGAAACGTCTTCGCATCCACGTCGCGCCGGTGCGCCGCGAACGCCACCCCGGCGCCCGCACTCACGCCGCCGCCGAAATCGCGCCAGGCATCCACGCTCCCGCTCTGCCGCGGCCGCCGCAGCAGCCGCACGTTGGCCGTCCGGTTCTGCGCTTCCAAATAAGTATAGCTCGCGCGCACCTCGATGGCGCCGGGCCACGTCGTCTGCGCCGCCAGCTCCGCCCCGCGTGTGCGCGCGCGCTGGATGTTTTCCACGCTGCGGAAATTCGGCGTGCTCGCGATGAGGTTCGTGAAATCCGTCTCGAACCACGTCGCGCTCAGCGTCCCGCGCTTGTTCGCCAGATACCAGTCCGCCCCCGCGTCCCAGCCCCGCGCCCGCTCGGGCCGGAGGCGGGGATTGCCGACGTAGAACGCGCTTTGCCCATACAGATCCAAGAAGCTCGGCGAACGAAACGCCGTGCCGTAGCTCCCGCGCACCTTCACCGCCCGCTTCGCCACGAGCCACGCCGCCGTCGCCCGCCCCGTCGTCGCCCGGCCAAACGTGTCGAAGTCGTCGTCGCGCAGCCCCGCCGTGAGATACACGTCGTCCACCGGCGAAAGCTCGTCCTGCACAAACACCGCCAGCAACCCCTGCTTCTGGTTGATGTCGCCGAAGCCCGTGTTGCGCGTGTGGTTCGCCTCCGCCGTCACGCCGCCCGTGATCCGCTGCCGCTCCGCCCCGGTATAGGTCGTCTGCGTGTCGAGCACGGCCCGGCGGTTCTTCACCACCGTAAACGCCGTCGCCCGGCCCGCCCGCGGACTCTCCGCGACGAACCGCCGGTCCTGCCCGCCGAGCACAGCGCGCGCCGTCCACGCTTCCGCGAACTTCAGGTCGGCAAACGCCGTCGCCAGCACGTTCTCCTCGCGCGTCGTGTTGTCGGGATCGTTCGTGTGGCGGTCTCCGGGATCGCCATACACGCCGTGAAACCAGCGGACCGTGCCGCCCACCGCCACGCGCTCGTTGAGCGTGCGGTCCAGCCGCAGCGTCGTCGTCGCGGAATCAAACCGGTTGTTCGCCCGGTCGTTGTCCGTGTGGCCGCCGGTCGTCGCAAACGCGTAGGCGTTCACGCCGACCGCCCCCTGCGCGGCGACCGCACCCTGCACCGTCCCAAAACTCCCCGCTTCGGCCGACACCCGCGCGGTCGGCGCCCCCGTGCCCCGCTGCGCCCGCAACGACACCACGCCGCCGACCGCCTCGCCGCCGTAGAGCGTGCTCTGGGGCCCGTGTCCGACTTCCAGACTGTCGCAGGAACTCACGCACGCGCCGCCGAGAAAGACCTGATAGTCCGTGTTCGGATCGTTGAGCCGCAGCCCGTCGACGAGAAACAGCGTCTGGTTCGAATTCGCCCCGCGCAAAAACAGCGAGCTAACCGCGCCACCCGCGCCCGTGGCAAAATGCGGCGCGCCCGCGACGATCCCGAGGGCCGCGCCGAGCGAGGTGACCTGCCGCCGCGCGAGATCCGCCGCGGAAATCACATCGACCACCGCGCCGATCGTCTGCGGCGCCGCCGGGGTGCGCGTGGCGGTCGTGACCACCGGATCGAGTTGGGCGACCGCCGGCGCAGGTTGGGCGCAGGCGGGCGCCGGCGACCACGCGAGGGCCGCGAGCGCGGCCCCGACCGGAAGAAACCGGCGCGGAAACTGCGCCGACAGGAGGGAGGATTTCATGGGTGTCTGCTTTCCGGGTGGAGCAAGAGCAGGCGCACCCCGCCGGAAACCGGCGCGGCCGTAACCACTCTCACGCTTCATTTTTGCGATGAAGATTTCGTGCACCGTCGCGCGCAATCGCGACGGACGCGTGAGCTTTTCCGGAATAGGTCTTCGGACTCCGCATGTGTCGTCGCCTCGCCACCTGGTCCGGCGGACCCGTGGGACGCGACTGGTCCTCCCCCTTCGCCTTCACCGGGGCGCATGCCCCGATTGACTTTGCCCGGACCGACTGACGGACGGCCCGGTGTGGGTTTGTGATGCGATACCGCAGCGCAACTGTGGCCGGATCTCACGGCCTTCCCTGCTTCCCGAAAAATTCCAAAGAACGCCAGTCGCCGGCAGACTTTTCACTTTGTCCCTCCGCGCGAGCCTAATTCCCGTCTTACTCCGGGTCGGCAGTTTTCGTTCTGTTCCCGCAAGCGCGCCTACTTGCGCCGCCCGCCCCCTTTTTCCACTCACATCAACGCATAGCGATGCATCGATACGTTGGCTTGCAATGCCGCCGCCGCACCCTACCGTCCCGCGCCATGTCTCCGCCCTCCACCGCCGCCGCCGTTCCCGCCGCCCCCGCCGCGCGCGCGGCCGCGTTTCGCGCCCTCTTCGCCGAACGCATCGCCGTCCTCGACGGCGCGATGGGTTCGATGATCCAGACCTATCCGCTCGAAGAGGCCGACTTCCGCGGCGCGCGCTTCGCCGCTTTCCCGCACGACCTGAAGGGCAACAACGACCTCCTCTGCCTCACCCGCCCCGACCTCATCGAAAAAATCCACGCCGACTATTTCGCCGCCGGCGCCGACCTCGTCGAGACCAACACCTTCAGCTCCACCTCCATTGGCCAGGCCGACTACAAACTTGAGAGCATCGTCACCGACCTGAACCTCGCCGCCGTCGCCTGCGCCCGCCGCGCCGCGCTCGCCGCCGAGGCCGCCACCCCGGGCCGCCGCTGTTTCGTCGCCGGCGCCATCGGCCCGCTCAACCGCACCCTCTCGATGTCGCCCGACGTCAACCGCCCCGACTACCGCGCCGTCACTTGGGACCAGGTCGTCACCGCCTACACCGAACAAATCCGCGCCCTCCTCGACGCCGGCGTCGACGCGCTCCTCGTCGAAACCATTTTCGACACCCTCAATTCCAAAGCCGCCCTCTTCGCCATCGAGAGCATTTTCGACGAACGCGGCGCCGCCGCCCGCGTGCCCGTGATGATTTCCGTCACCATCACCGATGCCTCGGGCCGCACACTCTCCGGTCAGACGATCGGCGCGTTTTACCACAGCATCCGCCACGCGAAACCGTTCTCCGTCGGCATCAATTGCGCGCTCGGTGGCAAAGCCATGCGCCCCTACGTCGAGGAACTCGCCAAGATCGCCGAGTGCTACGTCACCTGCTACCCGAACGCCGGCCTGCCCAACGCCTTTGGCGGCTACGACGAAACCCCCGCCGACATGGCCGCCGTCCTCGGGGAATTCGCCGCCAGCGGCTTCGTCAACATGGTCGGCGGCTGCTGCGGCTCCACGCCGCCCCACATCGCCGCCATCGCCCAGGCCGTGCGCCCGTTTCCGGCACGCCCGATTCCCCGCCCAACGCGCGCCATGCGCCTCAGCGGCCTCGAACCCCTGCTCGTCGCCTGAACCCGCCCCGTTTCCCGTGACTCAATCCGCCTCCAACTTCCTCGTCATCGGCGAGCGCACCA
>CAJAYO010000172.1 GCA_903948415.1 uncultured Opitutia bacterium
AGCAAGGACGCCGAGCTGATCCTCACGCTGATGCCCGGCGCCTACACCGGCCAGGTCTCCTCCGCCGATGGTGCGAGCACCGGCACCGCCCTCGTCGAAATCTACGAGCTGCCCTGACCCGCCCGCCCGCGCCCACGCCGCAGCCTCCCCCGCATGCCGTCTCCGCCCCAGAACCCCGCCCGTCCCGGAATCCACCGCCCGGCTGCGGGGGGCGGCAGGGGAGGCGGGCGGCTGCCGCCGCGCAACCGGCCTTGCCTTCCGCCGACGCGCTCCGTTGGTTCGACGCGATGAAGCGTGTTCTCAACGTCGGCGGCGGCTCGAAGTCGATCCCGCTGCCCTCCGAATATGGCGGTTTCGCGCATGTGCTGCTCGATATCGATCCGCAGGGCGCACCCGACATCGTACTCGATGGTCGCCGGCTCGGCGAGCTGGCTCCCGGCCAGTTCGACGCCATCTACTGTTCCCACAATCTGGAGCATTACTTCCGCCACGACGTGCCCAAGGTGCTGGCCGGCTTCTTCCACGTGCTCAAGCCGGGCGGCTTCGCCCAGATCCGCGTGCCCGATCTCACCGAGCTGATGCGCCGGGTGGTGCAGGGTAAAATCGACTTGGAAGAAACGCTTTACGTCTCCCCGGCCGGCCCCATCGCCCCCCTCGATGTGATCTATGGGTTCGGCCGGCAGATCGAGACCAGCGGCGTGGACTTCTTCGCCCACAAGACCGGGTTCAGCGACCAGTCGCTCTCCCGCGCCGTCGAGCGGGCCGGTTTTTCGCCCAATTTCGCCCGGGTCGCCGATCTCGAGATCAACCTCCTCGCCTTCAAGGGGCCGGCCGATCCGGATCACCTCCGGCTCTTTGGCCTCGCGTAACCATGGCGCCTCTCCCCGCCCTCGCCAGTATCGTCACCCTGCACCAGCAGGGGCAGTGGGCGGAAGCGCGCCGCGGCTACGAGGCGATTCTGGCGGCCCAGCCCCACCAGGCCGACGCCCGGCACTATCTGGGCATGCTCGAGCAGCAGGAGGGCCATCTCGCCGTGGCCCTGCAGCACCTGCAGGCCTCGGTTGCCCTGGATCCCCGCCGGGCCTTTTTCCACGTCAATCTGGGCAACACCCTGAAGGATTTGGGCCAGTTCGCGGAGGCGGAAGCGGCCTACCGGACCGCGAGCCAACTCGACCCCCACGATGCGATTGCCCCCTACAATCTGGGCCACCTCTTTCAGCGCCGCGGGCAGTGGGAGCCGGCGTGCACCGCCTTCCGGCAGGCGACCGTGCTCCAGCCCGCCTTGGCCGCGGCCTGGCACGGTCTCGCCGCCGCCAGCCTGCAGGTGAACCGCCTCGACGAGGCGGCGGCGGCGAACGAGCGCGCGTTGGCACTCCAGCCGCACGCGGCCGCGGGCTGGTTTCACCAGGCCGACGTCCTCGGCCGCCGCAAGCGCTGGGCCGAGTCGCGCCAGGCCCTGGAGCGGGCCCTCGTGCTCCAGCCCCACTTCCCCGAGGCCCACAATAATCTGGGGCTGGCGCTGAAGGCGCTGAAGCTGGCCGACGCGGCCAGCCAGGCTTTCCATACCGCGCTCGCCCAGGACCCCGCGTTTGCGGAGCCCTGCAACAACCTCGGCCAGCTGGAACTCGAGGCCGGCCACCCCGAAAAAGCCCACGCCTGGTTGACCCGCTCCCTGCAGCTGAATCCCGCCGATCCGCAGTCGCTGTTCTGCATGGGCAACTTCCTCAATGCGGTGGGGCGGTTTGACGAGGCCGCCAGCTACCTGCGCCGGGCCGTCGAACTCCGCCCGAATTTCCCCGAGGCCCTGAACAATCTCGGCAACATTTTGCTCACGCTGCGCCGCCACGACGAAGGCCTGCAGGCGTTCCAGCG
>CAJAYO010000173.1 GCA_903948415.1 uncultured Opitutia bacterium
ACGCCCGGGAGTGGCGACAATGATGTCGACGCCCCGTTTGAGCTCGGAGCGCTGGGCGCCGTAGCCGACGCCGCCGAACACGGCGACCGTGCGCAGATCGGTGAAGCGGGCGAAGTCGCGGAAAGCGGTTTCCACCTGGGCAGCGAGCTCGCGCGTGGGCTCGAGCACGAGAACGCGGGCGCGGCCGTGGTGACCGAGGCGGGTGAGGACGGGCAGCGCGAAGGCCGCGGTTTTACCCGTGCCGGTTTGCGCCGAAGCGATGAGATCGCCGCCCCCGAGGACGACGGGGATCGCGCGCAACTGGATGGGCGTGGGATCAGTGTAACCGGCGGCTTGGACGCCGCGGAGAACGTTTTCGGAGAGATTGAGTGCTTTGAAGGCCATGACTGAAGGATGCGAGTAACCGCGAAAATGGCACGCTCGCTTGCCCGTGGTTGCCTGAGCGAAACGGGTCGCGCCATGTTGCGCGCAAACGCGCAACCGACCGCCGGACCATCCGGACGGTGTAGAAGTGAAAAAAGAAAAAGGGACGGAGCCCCAAAGGAGCTCCGTCCCTCGAAAATTCAGTTCGTGAGAACGAATCGATTAGTAACGGCGCTCGCCGCGATCGCGATCGCCACCGCGACCACCGCCGCCGCCGCCGAAGCCGCCGCGACCACCGCCGCCGCCGCCGCCGAAGCCGCGACCACCGCCGCCGCCGCCGAAACCGCCGCCGCCGGAACGCTCTTCCTTCGGACGGGCTTCATTGACGGTGAGTTGGCGGCCGCCGAGATCGGTGCCGTTAAGTTTTTCAGCCGCGGACTTGGCTTCGTCGCCAGTGCCCATGGTGACGAACGCGAAGCCACGGGGGCGACCGGTCATCTTGTCCATCGCGACGTAAACGTCGGTGACAGCGCCGAATTGGCCGAAAGCGGCGCGGAGTTCGTCTTCAGTGGTCTTAAACGACAGATTGCCGACGTATAGTTTGGAGTTGCTCATGTGATGTCTCGTAGATCCTTCGTCCTGCTGCCAGTCCGTTCCCAACTTGGGTTTCGAAATCATCACTTAAGCCAAACGCTCAGCCAACGACTCACCAGATACTGTCGCCTAACGCTATCACTAACGATCGAGCCGCTAAGACGCATGCTCCGGACCGCAACGCAAGGCAATTCGCGCCACGACGACCAGGGTGCATTACCCACCCCCCGGCCCGCTCAAATCGAATACTTGACCCGGACGTCCTCCGGAATCGGGGTCGCCCGGCCCGTCGCCAACGTCACCAGCACGTAGTCGCAATAGCCGTCGCACACCCGTTTGCCGGTCGGATTTTTCTCGATTTCAAACGCCACCCGGCAACCCGCCTCCGTAAAATTTTCGATCCAGCAGCGCACCGTCATCCGGTCGCCCCAGCCGAGCGGGCGGCGGTAATGGATGTTGGCCGTCGTCATCCACCAGCCCAGCCCGCGGTCCGCGAACGCCTGCATCGACATGCCGTAGTTTTTTTCCATCTGCTCGAACCGCGCCGCCAGCACGTAGTCGAGGTAACGCGTCGAGTGCACATGCTGGTACAGGTCGATGTCGTCCGGGCGGACCGAGAGCTCGGTTTCGAATTTGGAAAAAACGTTCATGCAAAAGTTCGTCCGCGGCGGCCGCGGGCTAGCCAAAGAACCCGTCGATTTCCCGCCGATCCCGCTTCGTCGGCCGCCCGCTGCCCTTTTCCCGCGCCAGCACCTGCTGCACGCTGCGCTCACGGAGCTTCTCGAATTCTTCCGGCGGGGTCAGGTCGACACAGAACTCCGGCACCAGCTTCGCGCCCACCCTCGAGCGTGGCACAGCCACAACCCGCAGCGTTCGCGTGAACAACCCCAACCGCACCACCACCACTTCGCCCGCATGCACCTCGCGCGCCGGCTTGGCGACGAGTTGGTTGATCTCCACGCTCCCGGCCCGGCAGGCGTCGGTCGCCAGCGGCCGCGTCTTGAAGACCCGCATCGCCCAAAGCCATTTGTCGAGGCGGGCGGCGGAACGGTCGGCGTCGGGAGGAGGAGTCACGCGGGGAAAAACAACACGGCCGCGAGTCTGGGCCGACACGCGGCCGCGGGTAAATCCGTTTCGTCCAGGAAATCGCTCAGTTCTTCTTCGCGCGGTGGAACTCGGCACTCAGCCAATCGTCGAGCAGCGCCTTTTCGTGGCGCAGCGGGTCGTCGCGAAAGCCCATCGTCAGCTTCATCATGAACGCCATGTCCCGCAGGTCGCGCTTGCCTTCTTTAACGACCGCGCCGTCGGCCTCGGTCAGCCGAAACGCGAGGCTGATGCGCGGCGGGTAGATGTCCTTCACGATGCGCACGTCACCCCACTGCCCCCCGCGCCACGGTTCGAAGTCGCCCGCCAGATCGACGTCGGTCAAGGTGATGGCGAGCGTCTGGCCCGGCAGGAGCCCGCGCACCCCGCTCATCGTCAGATAGTCCTTCAGCAACTCCAGCGTGGCATCACGCCCCTTGTCCGAGCCCATATACGCGTCCTTCACGTCGGTAAATTTCTCCGGCTCGAAGAACACGACCGCGACGCGCGACGGACCTTTCACAGGATCGAGCGCCAGGACGGTCCCGGCACCGACGAATGCCAACACGGCGAACAGCACAAAAGGTTTCGTTTTCATGGAAGTGGCTGAGATTGACGATAGCACAAAAAAGTTCCCCGGCGAGCACCGGGCGCGGTTCATTTCTTCGCCGCCGCGATCGTCACCACCACATATTTGCTCGTCGGTGTGTTGCTCTTCGCCGCGACACTGCCGATCGGCACGAGGACAGTTGCCTCGGGAAAATACGTCGCCACACAGCCGCGCGGAATCCGATACGGCGCGACCATGAACGCCGGCGCCACGCGCTCCACCCCGCCAAACCGGTTCGTGAGATCCACCCGCTGCCCCTGCATCAGCCCCGCCGCGCGGATGTCTTCCTCGTGCATGAACACCACGCGCCGCCCGCCGAACACGCCCCGATAGCGGTCGTCGAGCCCGTAGACCGTCGTGTTGAACTGGTCGTGCGTCCGGATCGTCATCATCACGAACTCGCCCGCCGCCAACTCCCGCCGCCGGATCGGCGCCACCGTGAAATTCGCCCGCTTCGTCCGCGTGCGCCACTCCCGCGCGTCCCTCGGCGCATTGGGCAGATGAAACACCCCCGCCCGGATGCGCCGGTTGTAGTCTTCGAAACCGGGCACGACCCGGGCAATGCGGTCCCGGATCAGGTCATAACCGGCCGTCATCTCCGCCCACGGCACCCTCGACTCCGCCCCCAGCACCGCCTGCGCGATCCCGCCCACGATCGCCACCTCGCTCCGCAACTGCCCCGCAGCCGGCGCGAGCCGCCCGCGCGAGGAATTGATCACGCCCATCGAATCCTCGACCGTGACAAACTGCTCGCCGCCCGCCTGCCTGTCGCGCTCGGTGCGCCCGAGACACGGCAAGATCAAGGCCGTGCGCCCCGTCACGAGGTGGGAGCGGTTGAGCTTCGTCGCCACGTGCGCCGTCAACGCACATTTTCTGAGCGCCGCCGCCGTGAACTCCGTGTCGGGTGTGGCCGACAGAAAATTTCCGCCCATCGCCAGAAACACCGTCACGCGCCCGTCGGCCATCGCCCGAATCGCCTCGACGGTGTCGAGCCCATGCGCCCGCGGTGATTTCATCCCAAACTCCGCATCAAGCCGGTCGAGCCACCAGTCCGGCATCCGCTCGAAAATTCCCATCGTGCGGTCGCCCTGCACATTCGAGTGTCCGCGCACCGGACACGGGCCCGCCCCCGGCCGCCCGATGTCGCCGCGCAAGAGGAGAAAATTCACGATCGTCTGGATCGTCTCCACCGCGTCGGGCTGCTGCGTGAGCCCCATCGCCCAACACGCAATCGTCGCCCGCGACTTCATCGCGATCTGCGCCGCCCGCCTGATTTCCTCCCGCCCCACCCCGCTCGCCGCGACCACGTCGTCCCACGCCGTGGCGCGCAAATCCGCCACCAGCGCCTCGTAGCCGTGCGTGTGGGCCGCGATGAACGCATGGTCGAACACCGCCCCCGGCACCGGCGCGGCCTCCTCCGCCGCGAGCATTTCCTTCATGATGCCCTTGAACAGCGCGAGGTCCCCGCCGATCCGCGGCTGCAGCCACAGGTCCGCCAGCCGGGCGCCATCGCCGAGCAGCGTCGACCACGCTTTCAGCGGGTGCATGAAATCCTGCGGGTTCTTAAACCGCTCCGTGCCCACCTCGGGCAGCGGATTGACCGACACGATGGTCGCGCCCCGGGCCTTCGCCGCCTCGAGCGACGTCAGCATGCGCGGATGGTTTGTCCCCGGATTTTGCCCGATCACAAAAATCGCCTCCGCCTTTTCGAAATCCTCCAGCGTCACCGTGCCCTTGCCGATCCCGATGGTCTCCCCGAGCGCTACGCCGCTCGACTCGTGGCACATGTTCGAGCAGTCCGGCAAATTGTTCGTCCCAAATTGCCGCACGAACAGCTGCCAGAGAAACGCCGCCTCGTTGCTGGTGCGGCCCGACGTATAAAACGCCGCCGCATCCGGCGTCGGCAGCGCCCGCAATTCGGCCGCGATGAGCGCAAACGCCTCGTCCCACCCGATCGGCGCATAGTGCGTCGCGCCCGCGCGCAACACCATCGGCTCCGTCAACCGCCCCTGCGCGTTGAGCCAGTGGTCGCTCTGCGCCGCGAGTTCGGCCACCGCATGGTGCTCGAAAAACTCCGCGGTGATCCGCTTCAGCGTCGCCTCGTCCGCCACGGCCTTCGCCCCGTTCTCGCAAAACTCAAACGTATGCCGCTCGCCGTCCGGACTCGGCCACGCGCAGCTCTGACAGTCGAAGCCGTCCTTCTGGTTCACCTGGAGCAACAGCTGCGCCCCGCGCACCGCGCCCATTGCGCCCAGCGCGATCTGCGTCGTGATGCGCACCGCCGTGAGCCCGGCCGCGGCAGAGCTCGGCGCGCCCAGCGTGGGGCCGGCGAGTTCGACGGGCGGTTGGGCAGAGGGAACGGCGGGCTTGGCCATGCGCGCCACCATGCGGGCGGCCCGGCGCAGTTCAACTCCCGGGCTTCTGCCACCCGCGCTTTTCTTTTTTCCGATCCCGCATAGGGTCGCGCGCTCCCATGTTCGCCAACCTCCTCCAGCTCATCGCGCGCCGCCCCCAGCCCGAAGTCGCGCACGGGGCGTTCATCTCCTCCGTCGTGGTCCACGAACGCGACCCGCGCAACCCCCGCGCCGAGCGCCTCATCTTCGCCTGCTGGGTCCTCATCGCCGTCAAACACGTCGGCATCATCTGGGCCTGCCACCACTACCCGATTCCGTTTCACCAGCTCTGGGTTAACTTTCCCACCTGGCTCCTCGGCGCCCTCGCCACCGGAATTTACCTCTGGCGGGTGCGACGGAAATAACGCCCGGCCCGGCCTCCCCCTCCGGCCGGCGCCCGCCCCCCCGCACCCGTGCGAGTTTTGTGTTCCGACCGCGGAGCTTTTGCTGTCAGCTCCCGCCCTATGCCCAACGTCCCCGGTCTCCGCAGCCCCTACGCCAAAGTCGGCCGTCTCGTCTACTTCGGCCGGATGCTCGACAAGCTCCGCCTCCACGCCGCCGGCCAACTCCCGCCCGATTACATGCCCAACCTCGGCAAGGGCTTCGACAGCCGCTGCTGCACCTTTCTCCGCGTCGGCTACGACGACCTGAAAACCCACGTCCTGGCCCACCTCGCAGCCGACGATACCGCGGTCCTCGCCTGGGCCGAGCTGCACGGCGGACTCCGCTCCGACGACGAATGCGAGATCTGGAACAATTTCCTCTCCAAGCGCGGCTGGCGCGACGACGCCGCCGCCATCCTCGTGAAGCGCCTCACGGAAAGCGGTCTCACGGGCACGCCCGCCCTGACGCTGTTCGACTACCTCGACTTCGACGAGGGTCGCGATCCGGTCGCCGCCCGCGCCTGGGAAGCCTGACCGCGCTCCGATGGTCATCATCGTGATGGGCGTCGCCGGCAGCGGCAAAACCACCGTGGGCGAAAAACTCGCCGCCGCCCTCGGCTGGAGTTTTCGCGACGCCGACGACTTTCATCCGTCCGAAAATGTCGCGAAAATGTCCGCCGGCCTCCCGCTTAACGACCACGACCGCGCACCGTGGCTAGCCGCCATCCGCGCCCACATCGACGCGTGCCTGGCCCACGACGAAGGCTCCGTCGTCACCTGCTCCGCGCTAAAGGCCGCCTACCGCCGCGTGCTCGTCGCCGACCCCGCCCGCGTGAAACTCGTCCACCTGACCGGCGATTTCGCGCTACTCGCCGCGCGGATCGGCTCTCGCCAGGGTCACT
>CAJAYO010000174.1 GCA_903948415.1 uncultured Opitutia bacterium
CGGCCGCTACTACGTCACGGCCCTGTCGGTGGGCGCGATCGTGTGCATCGCCGCGTCGCAGGGCGGCACGACGTCGCAGGACCTCAAGACCGGTCACCTCCTCGGGGCGACGCCGAAGTATCAGCAGATCGCGATTCTCGCCGGCGCGCTCCTCTCGGCGCTGCTGCTCGGGCCGATTCTGCTCAAGCTGAACGACACCGCGACCGTCTACATGCCCGCGGCCGAGGTCGCGCCGGGCGGCTTGCAGACCGACGTGAGCAAGCTGGAAAAACGCGAGTCGCTCATCGGCCCGCAGGCCCGCGACGATGCGGGCTCGTATTTCGTGTGGCAAAAGCCCGACGATGTGGGCGGGCCCGCCGGAAAATATTTGGTCAACGCGAGCGGGGCGGCCGTCTGGCTGGTCGATCCCGGCATCAACGGCGCGTACAACAAGCGGCCCGACGGCACGACGGTGCGGAAGTTCGACGCGCCCAAGGCGACGCTGATGTCGTATATCATCAAGGGCATCCTCGACCAGAAACTGCCCTGGGCGCTGGTGCTCCTCGGCGTGATGATTGCGGTGACGCTCGAGCTGACGTTCGTGCCGGCGCTCGCGTTTGCGGTGGGCGTCTACCTGCCGCTCTCCGCGTCCTCGCCGATCTTCGCCGGCGGACTCGTGCGCTGGCTGGTCGACCGCCAGATGCGCCGGCGCGCGTCGCACGCCGCGATGACGGAGGTGCAGTTCACCGAGGAGACCGACAAGAGTCCCGGGGTGCTGCTGGCGTCGGGTTACATTGCGGGCGGCGCGATCGCCGGCATCATCATCGCGTTCCTCGCAGGGGTGCTCGACCAGTTCGATGCGGCGCTGCAGAAATGGTCGACGGCGAACAATCCGTTTTTCGAGGGACCGAACGCCGACGCGCTGTCGATGATCCCGTTCGTCGCGATCTGCGGGTTTCTTTATTTGGTGGGCCGCGAAAAACTCCTCACTCCGAAGAAAATCTGACATGTCCTCCGCCGACGATCGTGAATCCATTCTCTCCCGGGTGCGCGGGGCGCTGGCGCCGTTGCACGAGCGCGCGGCCATGCCCGACTACACGACGGAGATCGCCGTGATGCGCGCGATGATGGGCAACCGCGACGCGCTCGCGGTGTTCACCGAACGCATCGCCCTCGTCAACGGCCTCGCCCTGACCGATCCCGCCGCCCTCGTGGCGCGGCTCCGCGAGAACCAATGGCTGCACGGTTACTGCGATCCGGTGTTGTGGCCGTCGCTCGCGCCGCACTTCGGCGCCGATTTCAAGGTGGAGACGGCCTACGACCGGAAGCGCGTGGACGACTACGCCTTTGGCATCACGCGGGCCGCCGCGGCGATCGCGGAGACGGGCACGATCGTCCTGAACGACGCCACGACGTCGCGCCGCCTCGGTGCGCTCACCCCGTGGGTGCACATCGCCGTCGTCGAACGCACCAAGATCTTTGCCGACCTGCCGGAAGCGGTCGCGGCGCTGGGGACCGACACCAATGTGATCTGGGTGACGGGCCCGTCGAAGACGGCGGACGTCGAGGGCATTTTGATCGAGGGCGTGCACGGCCCGGGCATTCAGATCGCGCTCGTGGTGTGAGGCGGGCCTAGGCGGCCGCGAGCCGCAGTTCGACGCGGAAGCCGCGGGGCGTGCGATTGGAGAAATGCACCTCGCCGCCGCACGCGGCCACGCTGCTGCGCACAATGGCGAGCCCGAGACCTGCGCCGCCCGTCTCGCGGGTGCGGGCGATTTCGGGCCGGTAAAACGGTTCGCCGAGCCGGGCCAGCGCCTCCGGGGGAACACCCGGCCCGTCGTCCTCGACGCTCACGCTGACCGTGGCATGGTCGCGCACGGCGGTGAGCTGGATCGCGTGGGACGCGTCGGTATAGCGGACGGCGTTGCGGACCAGATTGCCGAGGGCGCGGGCAAGCAGCGCGGGGTCGGCCCGCACGGAAATGTCCGCGGCGACCGCGACCGTCACGCGCCCGGTCGCCTGCTCGCGGGTGAGCAGGTCGAGCACGAGCGGGGCCAGGGGCACGGCGGCGAGTTCGGCGTCGCGCGCCCGCATCCCGGTCTTGGTAAAGGTGAGCAGTTCGGCCACGAGGGCGGCCATTTGTTGGACCTCCTCGCGCACGTCGGCGACGTGGGCGCGCAACGCGGGGTCGGCGCGGGCCTCGAGGATTTCGGTGGCGACCTGGAGGCGGCCGATGGGCGAGCCCAGCTCGTGGGCGACGTCGCCGAGGAAACGTTTTTGGCCGTTGACCAAGGTGTCGAGCCGTTCGGCCATGCGGTTGACGGAGGAGCCGAGGACGCCGAGTTCGTCGCGGCGGCTGAGCTCCACCCGGGTTTCGAACTGGCCCTCGGCGATGCGCTCGGTGGCGGTTGAGAGCCGCTTGAGCGCGCGGGTGATGCTGCTCACCAGGGGTAGCCAGAACAGCACGGAGAGCAGAAAGGCGCCGGTGCCGATGGCCAGCCAGGGACCGGCGTGGAGGAGCCGGCCGACGGCGAAGACGGAGGGGGCACGGATGATGACGGTGCCGGCCGTGGGTTGGTCGAATTGATGCGGGATCGGGACGCGCAGGCCGATCCACGTGGCCGCCGGTGAGGGCGAGTGAACGATGAAGCGCCCGCCGCTCCGGCGCGCTTCGGGGGGCGGGCGGCCCCCGGGCGGCGGGCCCTCTTTTTTGCGCCGGGTGTCCGGCGGCGCACGGTCCTCGAAGGCGATCGGCGGGCGTCCGTCGGGGGCGCTCTCGCCGCGGGGTGGGCGGGCCCGCGGGGGGCGTGGGCCGGGGCTGTCGGGCCGCTGACCGGGGTTGAGTTCCTCGCGCACCGCGGCGGGCAGCTCGACGGGGTCGCCCGCCACCTGCGTTCCGGTGTTGGTGAACAGGAAAAAATCGGCGCCATACTTTTTCGTGCGCGAGCGCAGGATCGTGGGGCGCGCGCTCTCTGGTTCGGTGTGGAGGTCGGTGGCGATCGAGTCACCGATGCTTTGCAGCCGTTCGCCGAGGGCGCCTTGGCTGAGCGATTTCCAGCCGACGCCAAACTGGCTCACGTAAAACGCCCCAGCGGCCGCCGCCAGCAACGCGAGGTTCGCGAGCAGCCAGAGCGAGACTTTGAGCGAGAGGGGAAAGGTAACTTTCATGGGAGCGGACGCGGAGGCGTGGTTAGACCTTACGCCTCTCTAACGGAAAAATCCCGCACGTTTACGCCCTCTTAACAAAATTCATTCCGCGCCTCACATGCCCTTAACCGCACCGTGGTTTCATGTAGGCAAGAGATCCTCTCTCCCACCCACCATGAAAAACAAAAAAATGCTTCTCCGCCTCGTTGCACCCGCAGTCGCGCTGCTTTCGCTGCTCACTCCTGCAGTATCCGCCGCCGAACCCCTCCTCGACTCTTGGCAGACTTCCAACACCCGCCGCTACGCGCGCATCTATCAGAACGATGCCGCGCGC
>CAJAYO010000175.1 GCA_903948415.1 uncultured Opitutia bacterium
CCCGTGGCGATGCAGGGCATGAGCATCGCGAGCCGGGCAGGCCTCCTCGGCCAACGCAAGGCCGCCGCCATGCGCGTGGCCGAGCGCATGATCAACGAACTCATCGTCACGGGCGAAATGAACCAATCCACGTCGAGCGGCACGATCGCCGACGGCGACACGAGTTATCCCTGGACGATGCAGTCGGAGCCATGGACCGAAGACACGATGACGCAGGTGACGGTGAAGGTGACCTTCTCGATCCAGGGCAACAGCTACGACGTGAGCGCGAGCACGCTCTTTGACCCAACCGCCGGCGCCGCCGCTGCGGCCAACCCGCTCGCCCTGTGATGAACCGCCGGCGCCCATCCCTTCGCTCGACCCGCGGCTTCACGCTGCTGGAGTTGCTCATCGCCACGGCGGTGGCGGCGATTGTGCTGCTCGCGATCAACGCGACGTTTTTTGGCGCGCTCCGCCTGCACAACACGACCCACGAGAAAATCGACGGCGATCTCATGGAGCAACGGGCGCTCGGGATCGTGCGCCGCGACCTCGCCGGCCTCATGCTGCCGAGCGGCGGCAACGGTCCGGTGTTGGCCGGGGCCCTCCAGACCACCGAGGTTTCCTCCTCGCCCAACGATCCCGCCGGGGACCGCGTGAGTGCCGATTTCTTCACCAACTCGGGCCGGATCGACGGGTGGAATCCCTTTTCCGAAGTGCAGAAGGTCGCCTATTTTCTGGCGCCGGCGACGGATGGCTCCAACAGCAAGGCGCTCGTCCGCGCGATGACGCGCAATCTCCTCCCGGTGCAGGAGACCGGCCCCGATGAACAGCAGATTTTGCTCTCGGGCGTTGCCTCGGCCGAGATCGAGTTTTTCGACGGCACCGACTGGGTGGCCGACTGGGATTCCACCGTCACCTCCACGCTGCCCACCGCGATCAAGTTCCGCCTCGTGATGGCGCGCCCCGGCAGCGCCGTGGACACCGGCGGCCCCATCGAACTCGTCGTGCCGGTCTTCGCCACCACGACGACGAGCCAGACCGACGCCGCCGCGGCGGCAGGAGGCCTCGAATGATTTCGCCCACCTCCAGCTCCTCGTTGTCGCGCTGCCGCTCGCGGCGCGGCTCGGTGCTGATCATCGTCATGTGGACGTGTCTCGGCCTCGTGGCGCTCACACTCTATTTCGCGAACTCGATGAGCTCGGAGCTGCGTGCCGCCGACAATCGCGTCACCGAAGTCGAATCGCGCCAGGCCGTCGCCGGCGGCATTCGTTACGCGGGCTACGTTCTCGCCAATTTCGCCGCCAACGGCGCCGTGCCCAACCTCGCCGACTACAAGTCCGAGGCCCTGCCGGTGGGCGAGGCGCAGTTCTGGCTGATCGGGCGCGACGCCAGCCAGACCCCCACGACGGAGCCCGTCTTCGGCCTCACCGACGAAGCGTCGAAACTCAACCTCAACACCGCGACCCGTGCGATGCTGACGGAGCTGCCGAACATGACCCCCGATCTCGTCGAGGCGATCATCGGCTGGCGGCGCGCCGCGAACGCGCAGACCGCCGGCGGCGACCCGGCCGAGACTGGCGGCGGCGGCGACAACGTTTACGCCCGGCTCGATCCGCCCCGCCTGAACAAAGGCGGCCCCTTCGAGTCGGTCGACGAGCTCCGGCTCGTGGACGGCGCCACGCTGGACATTTTGCTCGGCGAGGACACCAACCGCAACGGTGCGCTCGATGCCAACGAGGACGACGGCGATGCCTCCGCCCCGCGCGACAATCAGGACGGGCAACTGTTGGCGGGGATTCTTGAATACGTGACCGTTTACAGCCGCCAGCCCAACACCCGCGCCGACGGCACGCGGCGCGTCAATGTCACCAACGGCAACGGGCAAAACCGCCAGCAACTCATCCAGCTCCTGCTCTCGAAAAACATCGAGCCGCAGCGCGTCGCCACGATCGTCAACAGCGCCTTTGGTCCCGCGACTGCGCCCGGCGGTCCGGGCGGCGGGCCGCCGGCGCGGCCGGACCTGACGAGTGTCGCCGAGTTTATGGTCGCCAGCCAGATGACGGCCGAAGAGTTCGTCCTGATCCACGCCGACATCACGACGGCCACGGGTGCGACGCAACAGGGCCTGATCAACGTCAACACCGCGAGCGAAGCGGTGCTCGCCTGCATCCCCGGCATCGGGCTCGAGAACGCCGCGACGCTCGCCGCCTACCGGGTGGCGCATCCGGATGTGCTCACCTCGTTCGCGTGGCTGACGCAGGTGTTGCCGCCCGCGGCGATCCGCCAGGCCGGGCGCTACCTCACCGATCAGTCCTACCAGTTTACCGCCGATGTGGCGGCGGTGGGGCGGTTCGGCCGCGGCTATTGCCGCGAGAAGGTCGTTTTCGACACCCGCACCGGCACCCCGCGGATCATCTATCACCAAGATCTCAGCGCCTACGGCTGGGCGCTCGGTTCGCAGGTCCGGCAAACCTTCAAAGGAACGAATAATTCATCGTGATCACGAAACGGAAAACCAAGAAACGACTCGCTTCGGTCCTCGGGCTGGCCTTTGCCGACGGCCACCTGCGGGCGTGCCAGGTCACGCGCGCCAAAGGCGCCAACGAGGTCGTCAAGGCCGCGTCCGCCGCGCTGACGCTCGACCTCCTGCATCCGGAGTCCGAACTCGTGGGCCGCGAGATCCGGAACCACCTCGACGCGGCCGGCCTCCGCGAGCGCCACTGTGTGGTCGCGCTCCCGGCCGGTTGGATCATGAGCCAGCACACGACCGTGCCGGACCTTTCGCCGGAGGATGCCGTCAGCTTTCTCCAGATCGAAGCCGAGCGGGGCTTCCCGTGCGATCCCGCGCAGCTGCAGATCGCGCGGTCGTTTCACCGTTCCGCCGGAGTCGCCTATGTCACCCAGCTCGCCGTGCGCAAAGAGCAGCTCGAGCAGTTGTCGGCCGTGGTGAAAGCCGCCGGCCTGAAGTCGGTCAGTTTCTCGCTCGGCCTCGCGGCGTTGCCCGGGGTAATCGCGCCCGTCGGCCAAGGCCGCATCACGGTCGCCGTCGAGCCGAAGGGCGCGACGCTTCTGATTTCTGCCGGCGGTGGCATCGCGGCGCTGCGCACGTGCGAGGCCTCCGTCGACTCCGAGGTCGGTGAGCAGGTGGTGAACGGCAACGCGGTCGCCCGCGAGCTGCGCATCACCTTCGAGCAGTTGCCGGCCGATTTGCGGGCGGACCTTCGGCAACTCGCCCTCTGCGGCGACGAGACGATGTGCCGCCAGCTGGCCGAAAAACTCGCCGAGTGGGCCGGGGCGGAGGGGCTGGCCGTCACGCGCAGCCCCGCGACGCAGCATCCGATTTCCGATCAGATCGCCGAGCAAGTCGCGGCCCGATGGCTCGCGGCCGAAGGCGCGGATCTGGAGTTCCTCCCGCCGCATCCCGGCCGCTGGGCCATGATGGTGGCCCGCTACAATTCGAAGCGGCTCGCGACCGCGGGATTCGCGGTCGGCGGCGTCGCCGTGCTGGCCGTGGGCTTTTTCGCCTGGCAGGAATTTCGCCGTTGGTCGCTCCGCTCCGAGTGGGACGCGATGGCGGTCGAGGTAAAGGCCCTCGATGTCGTGCAGGACCGCATCCGGGAATTCCGGCCGTGGTATGACGAATCGTTTCGCAACCTCACGATCCTCAGCCGCGTGACCGAGTGCTTCCCGGACAACGGCAGCGTGACGGCGCGATCCGTCGAAATCCACGGGATCACCACGCAGACCGTCAGCATCAGCGGCACGGCGCGGGACAACGCTTCCCTCCTGCGCACCCTCGACCAACTGCGGAAGGTCAAGGAAGTCCAGGCGGTGAAAGTGGAGCAGATTCGCGGCAAGGTGCCCGCGCAGTTTACGTTTACGTTTCGTTGGAAAGGAAACACCGGCTCATGAATTTCACTCCGCAAAACCGCCAGAAGGTGCTCCTGATCGCCACGGCCGCCGCCGTCGCGCTCTACGTGCTCGACGCCGTCCTCCTCACGCCTCTCACCAAAACATGGCAGACGCACGCCGCCGAAATCGTGAAGCTCAAAAAAGACGTCGCGCGCGGCCGGAGCCTGATCGAACGCGGTCCGCAGACCCAGCGCAAATGGGCCGAGATGCAGGCCGGCGCGCTCCCCAAGGACGCGGCGCAGGCCGAACAGGATCTGATTTCGGCCTTCGATCGTTGGGGCCGCGACAACCGGATCGAACTCGGTTCGATCAAACCGCAGTGGAAACGCGGCACGGACCGCTACTCCACGCTGGAGTGCCGCGTCGATGCCACCGGGACCCTCGCCACGCTCAGCCGGTTTCTCTTCGAACTCGAAAAGTCCTCGATTGCCCTGCGCGTCGACTCGGTCGAGCTCACGGCGCGCGACGAGGGCGGCAACAAGCTGACCCTCGGGCTCATCGTCAGCGGCCTCCGGATGGCCCCGTTGGAGGGCAGACTATGAACCCGCGTTATCTTTTCCTCCTGGTTGCCCTCGCGGTTGCGGTCGACTCGGCCGTCGCCGCCGATGCGCCGAAGGTTTCCGCCCCGCCGGTCGTCGAGGCCGCCAAGCCGGCGCCGAAGCCGGCCGCCAAGCCCGCGCCGAAACCCTCGGCCGCGGCCAAATCGTCCGAGCGGGCCAAGGTGGCCGCGCCCGCGGGCCCGACCTTCGAGACCTACCGGCTCATCGGGGACCGCAATATTTTTAACCCGAACCGCGTCGGCCGCAGCTCCCGCAGCGCGGAGGCGCCGGCGCCGCGCACCGACGTCATCACGTTTGTCGGCACCATGCAGTATGAGAAGGGCCTCTTCGCCTTTTTCGACAGCCCGGATGCCGCTTATCGCAAGGCCCTCAACGAAGGCGGCGCGCTCGGCAAATTCACGGTCAAGAGCATCACCGCCGACAGCGTCGAACTCGAACGCGACGCCAAGCCCCTCACGCTGAAAATGGGCCAGCAACTGCGCCGGCCCGAAGGCGGTGACTGGTCCGTGATCGGGGCCGAAATCGTGCGCAGCGAGGCGCGCGCGGCCGACGCTGCGGCCAATCCCGGCCCCGGCGCCCCGCTCGCCATTCCGGCCGATGCTTCCGATGCGCTCCGCCGCCTGATGGAGAAACGCCAACAACAATTGAAACAATGAAAACGACCCTGTTCACCCCGTCCCTCTGGCTCGGATTCGCCGCCTTCGCCGCCGGCGCCTCGGCCCAAACCGCCGCTCCCGCTCCGGTACCTGCGCCCGACAAGGCCGCGGCACCCGACGCGCGCGCGGTCCCCGGCCCCCGGCCGGCGGCCAAGCCCGGCGAGCTGCGCTTCAATTTCCGCGGCGCCCCGCTCGAGACGGTGCTCAACTACATGAGCGACGCCGCCGGCTTCATCATCGTCCTCGAAACGCCCGTCCGCGGCACCGTCGACATGTGGAGCTCGCAGGCCGTCTCGCGCGAGGAAGCCGTGCAGTTGCTCAACCAGGCGCTCAACAAGAACGGCTACAGCGCCAGCGTGCAGGGCCGCAGCCTCATCGTCAGCTCCAAGGATGACGCGAAAAAGAAAAACATCCCGATCCGCACCGGCAACGATCCGCAGGAAATCCCGATGAATGCGGAACTCGTCATGCAGATCATCCCCCTGCGCCGCATCGACGCCACCCAGGCTGCCCGCGACCTCGCGACGTTGATCCCCGGCTCCGCCACGCTCACGGCGAACCAGGACAGCAACTCGCTCGTCGTCACCGACACCAACATCAACGTCCGCCACATCGTCGAAATCGTGTCCGCCCTCGACACCTCCGCCGACACGGTCTCGACGATGAAAATGTTCAAGCTGACCAACGCCGACCCGGTGGAAATGGCGCAGCTGATCACGAATATCTTTTCGACGCCCGGCCAGGGCCAGAGTGCGACGGCCGGGCGCGCCGGCGCGTTTCCCGGCGGCTTTCCCGGGTTCCCGGGCTTCGGCGGGCGCGGCGGCACCACGGGTGGCGGCGCGACCGGTCGCACGAGTCGCACCGCCACCGGCGGAAGCGGGGCGTCCTCCTCGTCGCGCGCCACGCCGGTCGTGGCCATCGCCGACGCCCGCACCTACTCGGTCATCGTGACCGCCGGCAAGGACGCGATGCCCGAGATCAGCGACATCATCGCGCAGCTCGATGCCAGTCCCGCCCGCAAACAAAAGGTCTTCGTTTACACGTTGGAAAACGCCGACGTGAAGCAGGTCGAATCCGTGCTCAAGAATCTCTTCCAGTCCAGCAACGCGCGCGCGTCGACCTCCACGCAGACCGATCCGTTGGCCACGCGCGCGGCGAACAACAGCCAGACCACGTCCTCCAACACCACGCTCTCCACGAGCGGCCGCCGCTAACCCACCCGCGTTGCGCCAACCCTCACTCCCAGGCATGCCCATGAATCCCTTCCGTTTTTCCCTCCGCGCGTGGCTCACGCTCGGCCTTGCCCTGCTCCCGGCCGCCGAGGTTCTGGCCCAGACCCGGGCCGCGCAGACCCCCGCCCGCTCGACCGCCGCTCCGGCCCGTTCCAACGCGACGCCGTCCCGCGCCACTTCGGCCGGTGGCGGTGGCGCTGGCGGGGGTGGCGCGGGCAGCCGGCAGTATCAAAACTCGACCATGCTCGGCGATGCCATGATCACGAGCGACATGGAGTCGCGCCGGCTCATCGTCGTCACCGACGACGATACGAACGAAAACATCAAGACGATCATCGCCAGCCTCGATAAGCCGAAGCCCCAGGTGCTGATCAACGTCGTCTTCCTCCAGGTCACGCACGACAAGGACCTCGATCTCGGCACCGAGGCGTCCTACACGGGCCGGCTCGCGGTCAAGAACAACCCCGAGGGCAACGCCCTCACCAAGTTCGGCATCGCCGGCGCGCTGACCGATCCGACGTCCTATGGCGCCTTCTACAAAATTCTGGGCGGAAACGTCGACGCGACGATCCACGCCCTGTCGTCCGTCAACAAGACCGAGATTCTGTCGCGGCCCTCGATTCTCACGCGCAGCAGCCAGCAGGCCACGATTCTCGTCGGTCAGTCGGTGCCCATCATCACCAATTCGCGCGTCAGCGACACCACCAACACCACGATCAACACCGTGACTTACCAGGACGTCGGTATCATTTTGCGGGTGACCCCGTTCATCACCCAGGCCGGCCTGGTCGAGATGATCGTCTCGCCCGAGATCTCGTCGCTCAGCGCGACCACCGTCGCCATCTCGAACACCGTGAATTCCCCCGTCATCGACAAGCGCTCGGCCGACACCGTCGTCGTCACGCCCAGCGACCAGACCGTCGTCATCGGCGGGCTGATTTCCACGCAGGTGATCGATCAGGAGAACAAGGTGCCGCTGCTCGGCGACATCCCGCTGCTGGGCTATGCGTTCAAGCGGAACATCAAAAAGAACCAGAAGACCGAGCTGCTCATTTTCCTCACGCCCCACGTGGTGATGGATCCGAGCGACTTGTCGGGCCTGGGCAAGGACGAGCGGGCGAAACTGGAACTGGCGCCGAAGACCTTCGAGAAAGAGGAGCTGAAAAAATATCTCGGCACGCCCTGATTGCGGACTTGGAACGGCGCGCCGGCCGGGGTTAAGTCGCGCGTTCCCCCATCATGATTTGGCCGTCTGCAAAGCGAAACCTCGTCGTTTCCGTCACCCTGATCGGCTGCGGTCTGGGGATTTGCGGCTGGCAGATCGAGGAGCATTTGCGGTTCAAGCGCGCCGCCGCCCAGGCCCTGGTCAACCGCGGCCGGGACATCACGTCCACCCTCGGCGTCGTCGTCCGCTCGCAACGCCGCAACGGCCTGGTGGTGTCCAAGGAGCGTCTGCAGTCGGCCCTGCAGGACCTGATCCGGCCGCAGGAGTTGGAGTCGATCGCGATTCTCGGCGCCACCGGCGAACCGATCGCGAGTGCCGGCCAGCCCGTGGAGTTGACGCCGGAAATGCTGCGGGCCCGCGGGGTGTTCTGGCGGGATCATTCGCTCACGATTCTGAATCTGATGGATTTGGGCTCGCCGGCGGCCGAGGACGGCACGCGCCCGCCGGCGGCCATCGTGGTGAGCGACGAGAGGCTCACCCGCGTGTTCCGGGCCCCCGGACCGCGGCGGCCGTCCGAGCCCGGCGCGGCGGTCGTGCCGGACGCGGCGGGCGGGACCGCGCCCCGGCCCCTGTTCAGCCGGCCGTCATGGATGTCGAAGGAGGACTATGATTCGGTCATCCAAAAACAGGGTGCGCACAGCCTCGTGCTCTCGATGTCGACGGGCGAAATGCGCCGCGTGGTCCAGAGCGACCTGTTGCTGCGCTCGCTCGTGAGCCTGCTCGCGCTCGGCGGCGCCGTGCTCTCCGTGCTCGCTTGGCGCAATCTTGCGAAGAATTCCGAGCTGCAGATCCGGCTCGTCAAGGCGGGCGAGATGAACACGCACCTGAAGGAGATGAATTTCGCCGCCGCGGGGCTCGCCCATGAGACGCGCAATCCGCTCAACCTCATCCGCGGTCTCGCGCAGATGATCGCCATGCAGGCGCAGAGTTCGCCGAAGCTGAAGGAGCACGCCTCGACGATCATCGAGGAGGCGGACCGCGTCACCGTGCAGTTGAACGAGTTCATCAACTACTCGAAACCGCGCGAGGCCCACCTCGGGCCGGTGGAGGTGCGGCGGTTGGTCGCCGACGTCGCGCGCACGCTCCTGCCCGACATCGAGGAAAAACACCTCACCGTGCGCCAGCCCGACGCGCCGCTCGTGATCGAGGCCGACGAGCAGTTGCTGCGGCAGGCGCTGTTCAACGTGCTGCTCAACGCCACCCAGGCCGTGGCCCCCGGCGGGGTGATCGAGATCCGGCTCGCGCCGACCGGGCCGCGCGAGGCCATGCTGGAAATTTGCGACGACGGTCCCGGCGTGCCCGCGGCGGAGCGGGCGTCCATTTTCAAACCCTACGTGACGATGCGGCCGAAGGGCGTGGGCCTCGGGCTGGCGATCGTCCACCAGATCGCGTCCGCGCACCACTGGGAGGTCACCTGCGCGGCCCACCAGCCGCACGGCGCGATCTTCCGGTTCAGCCGACTGACGATGGCCCATCTCGTCGCATGAAGGACCACGCGTTGCCGCCGGTGGCCATTTTGATCGTGGATGACGATCACGGGCAGCGGAGCCTGTTGGAGACCTTCTTGCGCGCCCAAGGCTATCGCACGCAGTCGGCCGCGTCGGGCGAGGCCGCGCTCGCGATGCTGGAGACCGAAACGTTTGCGATGATGATCAGCGATGTCCGCATGCCCGGCATGTCGGGCATCGAAACCTTGCGCCGGGTGCGGCAGAAACATCCGACGCTCCCCGTGCTGCTCGTCACGGCGTTTGCCGACATCCGCAGCGCGGTGGCCGCGATGCGGGACGGCGCGGTCAACTATCTCGCCAAACCCATCGATCTCGACGAACTGATCGCCACCGTGCGGCTCGCGACGGAGCGGCGCGGGGTGGCGCTGCCGCCGGTGAAGGTGGCGGACAACCTCCCGCTCGGCGTGGTCACGGCGAGTCCGCTGATGCAGGCGGTGTTTCGCGACGCGGCCGTCGTCGCCCCGTCGGAAACGCGCGTGTTGTTGACGGGGGAGAGCGGAGTGGGGAAGGAGGTCGTCGCCGAGGTGATCCACGGCTGGAGCCCGCGGGCGGCGGGCCCGCTCGTGAAGGTGAACTGCGCGGCGATACCGGAGAATCTCCTCGAGAGCGAACTCTTCGGCCACGAGAAGGGCTCGTTCACGGGGGCGACGCAGGCGCGCGCGGGGCGGTTCGAGGAGGCGAACCGCGGTACGATTTTCCTGGATGAAATCGGCGAGCTGCCGTTGGCGCTGCAGGCCAAATTACTGCGCGTGATCCACGACGGCTCGTTTCGCCGGATCGGCGCGGGGCGCGATTCGCATACGGATGCGCGCGTCCTCGCCGCCACGAACCGGGATCTGGAAGCCCAGATCGCCGCGGGGTTGTTTCGGGAGGAGCTATTTTACCGGCTCAACGTGATGGAAATTCACCTGCCGCCGCTGCGGGAACGCCCGGAGGACATCCTGCCGCTCGCCACGTATTTCATCGGTCAGTTCACGCGCCAGAAATCGCGTTTTTCCGCCACGGTCACGGCCTGTCTCACGGCCTACCGCTGGCCCGGCAACGTGCGCGAACTGCGCAATGCCATGGAGCGGGCGGCGCTGTTGTCGCGGGGCGAGATCGTCCTGCCGGAACACCTCCCGGCGCGCATCGTCGCCCAAGGCTCCGCGCCGGCCCTCGCTCCGGCCGACGCCCAGCGGTTGGAGCAGATCGAGCGCGAGGCGATCCTGAAGGCGTTACGAAAAAACAATTACAACCGCACCGAAACGGCGCGGGAACTCGCCATCAGCCGCCGCGCGCTCACCTACAAGCTCCAGCGCCTGCGCGCCGAGGGCGTGGCGGTCGATCCGGGTTAGCGGCGGGGGAGGGCGGGCCGTCCAGCCCCGCCCGCGCCTCGCTCAGCTCGCCGGCACGAGCGCCGCCGCGGGTCCGGCGCGACGACCCGGTCGAGGTCGCGCCCCGTCTGCACCGCGCCCCGCACCTTCGCCCTGACGACGATATAGTCCGGGCTGACGCGGGCGCCGAAGTCGGGCGCGGGCTCGATTGCGTTGGCCGCGAGGGTCGCGACCGCTTCGACGCGTTCGACGATGAGCCCCAGCTGGACGATTTGCGCGGTCGGGAGCTTCACTTGCACGACGACGAGGCAGGTGCGCTCGGCCAACTCGGCGCTGACGCGAATTTCACGCGGAGGTCGATGCCGGGAATCACGCGACCGCGGTGGTTGACCCCGCCTCTGAAAAAGGCCGGTGTCGGCGGCAGCGAGGTGATTTTCGGGAGGCGGATGATTTCGCGCACCTTCAGCACGGCGCTGCCGGAGGCTTCGTTTTCCCGTACAACGGTCAGATAATTTCCGGCGAGGGTCCGGTGGCGGGTGCGGATAGGAGCTCCCGCACACCGCGATGGCCTTGCGGCCGATCAAAACAACCGGCCCACCAAGGGAGCGCCTCGCGCGGGATCTCGCCTGCGGCTTCGGCCAGAGCGCGGCCCTCGCCCCCGGCGGCGAGGATACCCGACCCGACGGCACCGCTCACACCAGGTCGAGCCCGCGCATCGTGCCGGTGGCCGAGGCAAACCGGTCGGTCTCGATGCCCAGGCGCTGGAGCATCGAGACGAAGAGGTTCGGCAGCGGGTAATTGTGTTCTTTGTCGAAGCCGAGGTGCTGACCGTGACGGAAGCCGCCGCCGGCAAAGAGCGTCGGCAGGTTCGTCGTCACGTGGGTGTTGGCGTTGCCGAGATTGGACCCGTAGAGAATCATCGTGCGGTCGAGGAGCGATTCGCCGTCTTCCTTGATCGACTTCAGTTCGGTGAACAATTCCGCGAGGAGCTTCATGTGCCACTCGTCGACGGTCTTCAACTGGCTGAGCTTCGCCTCGGACTTTCCGTGGTGGGACAGGTTGTGGTAACCGTCGCTCAGCTTGTGCTCGCCAAATTCGATTGCGGGCGAACTCACGCTGTCGAGCAGGAGCGAGATGGAGCGGGTCGAGTCGGTTTCGAACGCGAGGCGGGCCATGTCATACATGAGCTTCACCTTTTCCATGTAGGCCTTCGGGCTGGCGGGGTCGAGCGGCTCGGGGGCGTGGACGACGGGACGGGGCGTGTGTTCCCAGGCGCGGGACATCTGCATGCGTTGTTCGAGGTCGCGCACGCTGGTGAAATACTGGTCGAGCCGGTCGCGGTCGCGCGCGGTGACGCCGCGTTGGAGGTCCTTCGCCTGGCTCCCCACGGCGTCGAGGATGCTCTGGCCGCGCTCGAGCTTGCGCAGCTGCGCCGCGACTTCGGCCGGCGAACCCTGCACGAACATCCGGCGAAAAACTTCGGACGGTTTTTCCTCGCACGGGATGAGAGCACCCGAAGCCGTCCACGAGAGACTGCGCTGGCCCTGCTGCACATTGACGCCGAGCGTGAGCGACGGGAATCGCGTTTGGTGGCCGATGCGTTCCGCGATGTATTGGTCGAGGGAGATCGTGTTGCGGAAACCGCCGCTGCCCGGGTGCGGCGCCGCGGTGAGGAAGCACACGTCGGCCGGATGGCCGGCATCCACGTCGGGATGCGACACGCCGCTGAACACCGTGAAATCGTCGCGATGCTGCGCGAGATGCCGGAGGTAGGGCGAGAGGGCGTAGCCGCGGCCGGTCTGCGTGGGGAAAAACTGATCGGGGAGCAGGCCGAGGTTGTTGCAGACGGCCAGCATGCGGCGCGGCTTTTTCGCGGCGGCGGACGAAGCGGCCCGCGCGAAGGTCGGCAGCGCGGAGTCGAGCAGCGGGAGCGAGAGCACGATGCCCGTGCCCCGGAGAAACTGCCGCCGCGAGAGGGTGGGGCGGGTGGAAACAAAGGAACCGAGACCGGAGCGGGGTGCGGGGGCAGGGGGCGTGGGTGGGTTTTTCATGGGCGCGGGGGGTGGGCGGCGGGCGGTTCGGGCCGGTTACTTGTTCAGGAAAAGCGGGCTTTGCACAACTTCATGCACGAGGCTGCGCAGACCGTAGCGTTGCGCCTTCGCCCGTTGGAGGATGGCTTCGATTTCGGCCCGGTCGCCGAACCGCGCCGGCGCGCCGGTGGCGAAAATCAGCAGTTGGCGGGCGAGGTTGCGCGCGAGCAGCGCGTCTTCTTCGCGCAAGAGGCGCTTGAAATCGCGGATGTCCTGAAACGGCCGTCCGTCGGGCAACTCGCCGGTTGCATCCACGGTGAGCCCGAAATGAAACGCGAAGGGATGCCCGTTCTTGCCGAGGCCTTTCAGCGCGGGTTTGGCTTCGTCGGCCCCGCGATACCGGTCGCGCCACGCGCCCAGCACGTCGAAGCTCTCGAGCGCAAAACCGGGCGGGTCCATCTTGCGATGGCACGCGGCGCAGCTCGTGTCTTCGCGGTGCTGGGCGAGCTGCTCACGAATCGTCACGGCCCCGCGGATGTCGGGCTCGACGGCGGCCACGGGTGGCGGGGGCGGAATGTCGAGGCCGAGGATGCGCTCCAAAATCCATTTTCCGCGAAGCACCGGCGAGGTGGTCGTGCCGTTGGCCGTGATCTTCAGCACGCTCGCCTGCGTCATGAGGCCGCCGCGCGGACTTTCGGCCGGAAGCGTCACGCGGCGCATCGCGACCCCTTTGACGCCCGGGAGGCCGTAGTGGACGGCGAGGCGTTCGTTGAGATAGGTGAAGTCGGAATCGACGACGGTGCGGGCGGGCAGGTCGCGGCGCAGCATCTCGTCGAAGAAAAGGCGCGTCTCCAACAGCGCGGCCTCCGCGAGTGCGTCGTCGAGATAATAGTCGTTGTAGAGCGTGGTCGACGGCGTGGAGTCCTCCATTTTGCGAAGATCAATCCAGTAATCGAGGAACGCTTCCTGAAAGCGGTGCGCCTTCGGGTCGGCGAGCAGGCGCTCCGTCTCGGCGCGGAGCACGGCGGGCTCGCGGAGTTTTCCGTTCGCCGCCCGGGTGCGCAGCGCCTCGTCGGGCGGGGAATTCCACAGGAAAAGCGCGAGGCGGGTGGCGAGCGCGTGGTCGTCGAGGCGCCCCGGTTTCTCGTCGAGAAACACGAAGCCGGGCGACGCGAGCACGGCGGTGTAACCCGCCAGCATGGCTTCCGCGAAGCTGAGACCCGCGGCGCGGCGCTCGTCGACGAGGGCGAGGAACGGTTGCACATCGCTGGCCGTGATCGGGCGGCGGTAGGCGCGTTGGACGAAGGCCCGCATGAGCCGCGCGGCGTCCTGCGCCGGGTTTTGCGGGATCACATCGACCGTGACCTCGTGGAGCGCGGGGACGCGGCGGCCGGCGTTGCGGCCTTCCTCGTAATTCTCTTTGCGATCGACCACGGACAGGGCCACGCCGGGCGCGCCGTTCTTCACCTGGGCGAGCGGGAGATCGCCGAACAGAAGCCGGTAACCGGCGGTGGAGTGCTCGTCGTAGAGCGGACCTTCGACCTCCATCCAGCGAAACGCCACGCTGGGCGCGCCTTCGGGCGTCATCAGCGGATTCACGAAACCGCCGTTGGGATTGGGCCGCGAGCGGTACAGGCGGGAAGCATCGGGCACGAGGGTTTCGTTGGCGTTCAGCCACACCTCGCCGAGGTCGTGGACGGCGGGCTCGGGCGTGAGGTCGAAGGCGCCGACGCGCCGGTTCAAGAGCCCGTTGCGCGTGTAAACGGTGATGGGTTCGTCCTGGCGACCGGGCTGTGGGCGATCGTAGTCGCCGACGCGCTTGTTCGGCGCCGACGGCGTGCCGACTTTGTCGGACTCGCCCTTGAAGCGCATGGAGATGCCGCCCGGGGGCACCCAGAGAGTGTAGCCGCTGAACCTGACCCGATATCGGCCGGCCGAGGGCGCGCGGAAGCCGTCCCAGCGGTAGGTGAATCCGGTCACGTAGTTGCTCGAGACCCACGCGACGGCCTCTTCCTCGCGGGTCGCCGGGTCGGACAGCGGGGCGCGGAGCCAGCGCACGTCGGGCTGGGCGGTCGCGAGCCCAACGACCGGATACGTCATCCGGTCCGGCGAGGAGTTGAAAATATTGCCGGTAAACTTGCTCGTGAGGGTGCGTTGGTCGCGGGCGTAGTAACGCTTGGTCGTGGTGGGCGGGCGGTCGAACTGCACGCTCATCGCCTCGCGCATCGCATAGTCGGCCGCGCCCATGTAGCGCGTCAGATGGACGTGGGAGACGTCGAGTGCGTCGCCGATTTTGTTGAAGCGGGAGGCTTCGCCGTCGTCGGGAAACTGCGCTTTGACCTGCAGCCACGGCGCCGCGAGGAGGTCGCGCAGGGCGTTTTCGTATTCGTAGCCGTTGAGGCGGCGCTGCGTCGCGCGGCCCTCGCGGGCGACGGCGTCTTTCTCGGCCGACGTGAGCGTGGCCGCCAAACTTTGGACGAAGGCGTTCAGCTCGGCGGGTTCGGGCCGCTTTTGCTTTTCCGCCGGCGGCATCTCGCCGGCTTGGAGGCGGTCGTGGACCTTGACCCACTGGGAAATATTCACGCGGTCCCCGGCCTTGAACGCGAGCGAGGTCAGGTCCAGGCCGCCTTTCTTCTCCACGTCGTCGTGGCAGCTGGCACAGTATTTGTCGGTGAACGCGGCCGCGTCGAAGGCGGGCGCGGCGCTCAGATCGGACCGGGCTGCGGCACAGAGGATCAGCGCGGCGAGGCCGGGCCGGCGGAAGGGCGGTTTTCCGCTCATGCGAGTTCCAAGCCTTTCATCGTGCCGGTCGACGAGGCGAACCGGTCGGATTCGATGCCCATGCGCTGGAGCATCGAAACGTAGAGGTTCGGCAGCGGGTAATTGCGCTGCCGGTCGAAGGCGAGGTGCTGGCCGTGACGGAAGCCACCGCCGGCGAGGAGCGTCGGCATGTTGAAACAGGTGTGGGCGTTGGCGTCGCCGAAGTTGGACCCGTAAAGGACCATCGTGCGGTCGAGCAGCGTGTCTTCGCCTTCGCGGACGGCCTTCAGGTCGGAAAACAGTTTCGCGAGCAGCTTCATGTGCCACTGGTCGATCTTCTGGAGCTGGGAACGTTTCGCCTCCGATTTTCCGTGGTGCGAGAGGTTATGGTAGCCGTCCGTGATGTTCGCGTCATCGAGGTCGAGCACGGGGGTGCTGACGCTGTCGAGCATGAGCGTGATTGAGCGGGTCGAGTCGGTCTCGAAGGCGAGCCGCGCCAGATCATACATGACTTTCACTTTTTCCATGTAGGCCGCGGGATTCGCCGGATCGATCGGCACGGGGACCGAGACGACGGGCTTCGGTTTGCTCTCCCAGCCGCGCGAAGCCTGCAGGCGGTGCTCGAGGTCGCGGACGCTGGTGAAATATTGGTCGAGGCGGTCGCGATCGCGCGCGGTGACGCTGCGCTGCAGTTCCTTCGCCTGGCCGGCGACGGTGTCGAGGATGCTGCGGCCGGTATCGAGTTTTCGGATCTGAGCGGCGACCTGGGCGGGCGAGCCCTGGATGAACAGCTGCTTGAACACGTCGGCGGCCTTGTCCTCGGGCGGGATGGCGACGCCGGTGCCGGTCCACGAGAGGCTGCGCGAGCGGGTGTTCACGCCGAGCGTGAGCGACGGGAACCGGGTGTGGACGCCGATCTGTTCGGCGATGTGCTGGTCGAGCGAGATCGTGTTGCGAAACGAGCCGCTGCCGGGATGCGGCGCGGCGGTGAGGAAACAGATGTCCGCCGGATGGCCGCCGTCGACGTTCGGATGCGAGACGCCGCTGAAGACGCTGAAGTCGTGGCGGTGGGCCGCGAGGCCCTGGAGATAGGGCGACAACGTGTAGTCCCGGCCCGCGTTTGTCGGGAAAAACTGATCGGTGAGCAGGCCGAGATTATTGCAGATGCCGAGCATCCGGCGCGGCTTGGCGTTCGGGCCGGTCGGGCCGCCGCCGGTCGCGGCCCTGGCGAAGGCGGGCAGCATGGAATCGAGGAAGGGCAACGACATCACGATGCCGGCGCCGCGGAGAAATTGCCGGCGGGACACGGCGCGCTGGGTGGCGACGTGGACGGAGGGACGCGACGAGGGGGAGTTCATTTTTGGAGGAAGAGGTCGCTCTGGATCAGCTCGTGGATGAGCGTGCGCACGCCGTACTGGCTGGCGCTCGAGCGGTGGAGGATTTTTTCAATGGGGGCGCGGTCGCTGAAACGCACGGGGGCGCCGGTGGCGTAAACGGTGAGTTGCTTTGCGAGATTGCGGGCGAGCTGGGCTTCGTCGGCGAGGAGGAGGCGCTTGAATTCGCGGATGTCGGCAAACTTCCGGCCGTCGGCCATCTCCCCACTCGGGTCGACCGGGAGGGCGTGGTGGAAGACGAATTTCTGGCCACCGTGCCCGAAGCCTTTTTCGGGCGGCGCCCCGTCGCCCGTCGCGCGGTATCGGTCGCGCCACCCGCCCATGACATCGAAGCTCTCGAGGGCGAAGCCGGGTGGGTCGATCTTGTTGTGGCACACGGCGCAGCTTTCCACGTCGCGGTGTTTGTCGAGTTGCTGGCGAATGGTGGTGGTGCCGCGAATGTCGGGCTCGACGGCGGGCACGCTCGGCGGGGGCGGGGCGGGCGGCTGCCCGAGGATGCGCTCGAGGACCCAGGCGCCGCGGATCACCGGCGAGGTCGTCGTACCGTTGGCCGTGACCTTGAGGACGCTTGCCTGGGTCAGGAGGCCGCCGCGCGGGCTGTCGGCGGGGACGGGCACGCGGCGGAGCGCCACGCCTGCGACGGCGGGCAGGCCGTAGTGCTGCGCGAGCCGTTCGTTCACCATCACGAAGTCGGAGGCGACCAAGTGGCGCGCGGGCAGATCGGCGCGGACGAGTTCGCCGAAAAATGTCTGCGTTTCTGCGAGCGCCGATTCGGTGAGCAGGTCGTCGAGATAGTAGTCGTCGTAGAGGGCGGAGTCCGGCGCGGTGCCCATCGTCTTCCGCAGGTCGAGCCAGTAGTCGAGAAACGCGGCGACGAACTGGGGCGACTTCGGGCCGTTGAGCAGGCGCTCGGTTTGCGCGCGGAGGACGGCGGGCTGCCGGAGTTTTTGTTGGGCGGCGAGGGCGCGGAGCTCGGGGTCGGGGGCGGAGTTGGTGAGGAAGAAGGCGAGGCGCGCGGCGACGGCGTAGTCGTCGAGTTTGCCGGGTTTTTCCTCAAGGCAGACGAACTCCGGGGAGCACAGGACCGCCGTGTAGCCGGTGATCAGGGCGTCGGCGAACGCACCGCCGGATTGCAAGACGCCCGTGACCACGGGGAGAAACCGCTGCACTTCGCCCGGTGCGACGGGGCGCCGGTAGGCCTGCTCGATGAATCCCTTCATCAGCCGCGCCGCATCCTTCGCGGGATCGGCCGACGTGACCTCGACCGGGGCGGCGCCCGCGGCGGGTTTCGCGATTTTTTTCAGCGGCAAATCGCCGAAGAGCAAGCGATGGCCGGCCGACGGCCACGCGTCGACGAGCGGGCCTTCGACTTCGAGCCAACGGAACGCGACGCCCGGTTGGCCGTCTTTTTCGGCGAGCGGATTTTGCCAACGGGACGCGCCGGGGCGCGAGCGGAAGAGGCGCGCTGGGTCGGGGCGGATCGTCTCGCCCTCGAGGAGCCAGACGTCGAGTTCGTTGACGGCGGGAGTGGGCTGGGCGTCGAAGTTGCCGAGGTGGCGAAGGAGCCGCGGCGGCAATTCGGAGTAGATCGTGACCGGTTCCGAGCGGCGGCCGGTGGTCACGTCGTCGAGGTCGGGGATCCACCACTTCACATTGGCGGGGGCGGGGATCTTTCCGTTCCTGTCGGGCGTGGCTTTGCCGGGGCCGACCCAGACGGAGAACGTGGCGAAGCGGAGTTTGTAGCGGCCCGCCAGCGGGGCTTTGAACTGAGTGAATTTCGGCTCGATGGGCTCGTAGTTGCTCGCCACCACGCCGACCGCTTCGAGGTCGCGTTTCGCCGCGTCGGCGGCGCCCACCGTCGCCGGAGCCTTTCCGGCGCGCACGTCGGGCTGCGGTTGGTCGCCAAGCATCGGAAACGAGGCGCGCTCGGGCGACGAGTTGAAGACGGAAAATTTCATCGGCCCCATGAAACTCCGCTGCTCCCGCGCGTAGTAGCGCGTGACTTTGGACGGTGGGCGCTCGACCTGCGGGGCGACCACCTGACGCAGCGCGTAGTCGGCGGCGGCGAGGTAGCGGTTCATCTGCACGTGCGACATGTCGAGGGCGTCGCCGACTTTGTTGAAGCGAAACGCTTCGCCGTCCTCGGGCAGCGAATCCTTCACCTGGAGCCACGGCGCGTGGAGCAGGTCGCGCAGGGCGTTTTCGTATTCGTAGCGGTTGAGCCGGCGCTGGGTGGCGCGACCCTCGGCGGCGACGCGGGCCTGCTCGACGCTCATGAGCGTTTGCGCAAGCCCCGCGGTGAACGCCGTCAACTCGGCCGCCTCCGGGCGTTTTTTCGTCTTCGGCGGCATCTCGCCGTCGGCCACGCGGTCGAAAACCTTCACCCACGCGTTGAAGTTTTTCAGCTCACCGGGCGCAAAGGTCAGCGCCGTCAGATCCAGCCCGCCTTTCTTTTCCCCGTCGTCGTGGCACCCGGCGCAGTGCTTTTCAAGGAAGGCCGCGGTGCCGCGCGGCAGGCTGCCGGTGCCCGCGGCGCCCCGGAGCACGGGGGCGACGAGCAACCCGGCCACGCAGCCAAGGAGTGTCGTCGGGCGGATGAGCGAGGGGAGGGGCATGTCGGAGGTCGGTGGGGGCCGCGGGAACGGCGACAAATCGACCGTTTTTTCGGATGATTACGCGGGTTCGTCAATTGGCGGGTGACAAATTCTTGGGCGGCATTGCGGCGGCCAGACGTTTCCCTCGTGCGGGCGTTGCGCACCTTTCTCGTTCCGTCGGCGATCGGCGCGGTTTCGCGTTTGTGCCGCCGGGCCGGCTCTGCCTCGCTGCCGGCACCGTCTCATGCAATCCGCTTCCGTCACTGTCCGCCGCGAACCGCTCGTGCTGCCGACCTACGAACCGCTCGCGCCCGACCGCAATCCGATGTTTCTGGAAAAACGCGTCTATCAGGGCTCCAGCGGACGCGTCTACCCTTTGCCGTTCACCGACCGAATTGCGGAGCGCGCCACGCCGCGGGTGTGGGACGCGGTTTATATCGAGAACGAATTTCTGGCCGTGATGATTCTCCCCGAACTCGGCGGACGCATCCATCGGGCGACGGACAAGACCAACGGCTTCGATTTCATTTACTACCAGCCCGTCATCAAACCCGCGCTGGTCGGCCTGGCCGGACCGTGGGTGAGCGGAGGGATCGAGTTCAACTGGCCGCAGCACCATCGGCCTTCGACGTTCATGCCGGCCGATGTCGCCATCGAGCACCACGCCGACGGCGCGGTGACCGTGTGGCTCTCGGAACACGATCCCCTCGCCCGCATGAAAGGGATGCACGGGGTCTGTCTCCACCCCGGTCGCGCGTTGCTCGAGGTGAAGGTCCGCGCCTACAACCGCACGGCCGACGTGCAGACGTTTCTGTGGTGGGCGAATGTCGCGACCCGCGTCCACGGGCACTACCAATCTTTTTTCCCGCCCGATGCCACCTACGTCGCCGATCACGCCAAGCGGGCGATGAGCCCGTTCCCGCGCGCGACGGGGCGATACTACGGGGTCGACTACGGTGCCCGCGCGCGTGACGGGGTGCCTCCCGCCGAGCGGCCCCGTGGCTATCCTCCTCCCGTCGGGTGCGCAGCCAACGATCTTTCCTGGTATGCGAACATTCCCGTCCCCACCTCCTACATGTGCATGGGCACGCGCGAGGATTTCTTCGGCGGCTACGATCACGCCGCGCAGGCCGGTCTCGTTCACGTGGCGAACCACCACATTTCCCCCGGCAAGAAACAATGGACGTGGGGCAACCAGGAGTTCGGCTACGCGTGGGACCGCAACCTCACCGACGCCGACGCCCACGGCGAACACGCGCCCTACATCGAGCTGATGGCCGGCGTCTACACCGATAACCAGCCGGACTTCTCCTACCTCCAGCCCGGCGAAACCAAAGTTTGGCGCCAGCATTGGTATCCCATTCGCGCCATCGGTCCGGCGCACCACGCGAACCTCGAGGCGGCGGCGTCGCTCGCGGGCAGCCGCGCAAAGCGACGCACCCTCGTCCGCCTCGGTGTGAGCGTGACCGCGGGGCATCCGGCCGCCCGCCTCACGCTCACGGCCCGCGGAAAGACGCTCGCGGAGTTTACCCGCGATCTCTCGCCGGCCGCGCCGTTCGTCGAAACCATCTCCTTCGCGCGCGCCCGGGCCGTTTCAACGCTGACACTCACGGTGACGACGGCCGACGGCCGGGAACTTCTCCGCTACACGCCCCGCGCTGCGGCGCCGGCGCCGGTGCCGCCGGCGGCCACCGAACCGCCCGCGCCCGCCGCGATCGCCAGTGCGGACGAACTCTACGTCACCGGGCTCCACCTGGAGCAATACCGCCACGCCACGCGCTGTCCGACACTTTACTGGCGCGAGGCCCTCCGGCGCGATGCCGGCGACGCGCGTTGCCACCTCGCCCTCGGTCGCTGGCATCTTCGCCGCGGTGAATTCCCGGACGCCGAACGCCATCTCCGGGCGAGCGTCGCGCGGCTCACGCTCCGCAACCCCAACCCCGCCGACGGGGAGGCGCATTATCAACTGGGGGTTTGTCTCCGCCACCTCGGTCGCGACGCCGAGGCCTATGACGCCTTCTACAAGTCCGCGTGGAATCAGGCGTGGCAATCCGCCGCCTACCACGCGCTCGCGGAGCTCGACTGCCGGCGCGCCCAGTGGTCCGTCGCGCTCGATCACCTCGAGCGCAGTCTTCGCCTCAACACCGACCATCTCAACGCCCGCAACCTCCGCGTCCTCGTTCTCCGGCGGCTTGGCCGCGGGGCCGAAGCCGACGCGCAGGTCGCGGCGACGCTCGCCCTCGACCCGCTCGATTGGTGGGCGCGCCACCTGCGCGGCGACGCGCTCACGTGCGATGTGCAAGTCCGTCTCGACCTCGCCCTCGACCACCTCCGCGCCGGATTTTTTGAGGAAGCGCGCGACCTCCTCGCCGACGATCCCGCTGGCTCCACCGCACGCGGTGCGCTCCCGCTGCTCCACTACCATCGCGCGTGGACGTGCCGCTTGCTCGGTGACGAGCCGGGGGCGCGCCGCCATCTGGTGGCCGGGGCGAAGGCCGGGCCGGACTATTGTTTCCCCGCGCGTCTCGAGGAAATCGCCATTCTGCGCGATGCGATGGCCGCGCGCCCCCGCGACGCGCGTGCCCCGTTTTATCTCGGGAACTTGCTCTACGACCGCCGCCGCCACCGCGAGGCCATCGTGCTCTGGCAACGCGCCGTCCGGCTGGAGCCGGCCAACGCGGTGGCGTGGCGCAATCTCGGGATCGGCGCCTGGAACATCCTGCGCCGTCCCGCCGTCGCCCTGCGCGCCTACCACGCCGCCCTGCGGGCCAACCCGCGCGACGCGCGCCTGCTCTACGAACGCGACCAGCTCTGGAAACGCCTCGCGGTTGCCCCCGCGCGCCGGCTGCGCGCCCTCGAAAAATTTCCCGCCCTCCTCCGCTCACGCGACGACCTCGCGGTCGAACTCTGCGACCTCTACAACCAAACCGGCCGGTCCGCCGACGCGCTCCGGATCGTGTCGACGCGCCGCTTCCAGCCGTGGGAAGGCGGCGAAGGGCAGGCGCTCGCGCAGCACGCGCGGACGCACCTCCTGCTCGGTCGGGCGGCGCTCGCCCGCGGTGACGCCCCCGCGGCGCGCCGCGCGTTCGAGCTTGCGCTCACCGCCCCGGAAAATCTCGGCGAGGCGCGACACCTGTTGGCCAACGCGAGCGAGCTTCACTGCTGGCTCGGCGATTCCTGCGCGGCCGCGGGCGACCCGGCCGCGGCGCGCAGGCACTGGACCGTCGCAGCCACCTTTGCCGGCGATTTTCAAGGGATGAGGGTGCGGGCGTTTTCCGAAATGACCTACTGGTCGGCCCTCGCGCTCGAGCGTCTGGGTCGCCGGGCCGAAGCGGGGAAACGCTTCCGCGCTTTGCTCGACCATGCGCGCGCACTCGGCCGCGCGCCGGCCAAAATCGACTACTTTGCCACGTCGCTGCCGACGATGCTGCTCTTCGAGGAGGATCTCGCCGCGACCCAACGGACGACCGCGCTTTTTCGGGAGGCGCAAGCGCGTCTCGGTCTGGGGCAACGCGCTGCCGCCCGCCGGTTGCTCGCGACGGTCCTGCGCCGCGACCCGGCGCACGCCGCCGCGCGGGACCTCCTCGCTTAATTCGCCGCGCTCATCGGGTTTGCCGGTTCCGAGTCGCCCGCGCCGGAGGCCCGCGCGACCGCCCGCGCGACGCACGCCCAGCTCCCCCACGCGCCGTCGGCGCGGGCGACACCGCCAGGCACACCGCGGTCGTGCCCGATTTGGGCGCGATGTTTATCGCGAGACCGCGGGCGAGCTGCGGAAATCGATCCTCCGGACCGGGGCAAAATCAAGGGCCCATCCGCCGGCCCGCCTGGCGCGACCGTCCCGGAAGCCCCGC
>CAJAYO010000176.1 GCA_903948415.1 uncultured Opitutia bacterium
AGCGAAATTCACGGCGGTTCGGAGCGTCCCGACCGACCTCGCGCCTGCGGGCGACCCCGCGTTGGACGAGCCCGGGGTGATCGAGGGCAACGTGATCACCGCGCGCTTCCCGCCGACTTTCCGCCCAGGATTCAGGCAATGGGGACGCAGCGGGTGGGCCGGACCGGGCGCGGCGCGCGAGCAAGCGAGAGGAGGGGGGACTGGTGCCGCGCGGGCGTTCGGGCGCTACGGCGTGCGCAGCACGGCGCGGATGGGGGAGCCTTCGGCGCCGGCGAGTTTGAGCGGGAGGCAGATGAGTTCGTAAACGCCGGGGGCGGCGGCGCGGAGGTCGAGGTTTTCGAGGATGAGGATGTTGGCGGCGTCGAGGCGGTGGTGGATCTGCATCGTCGGGTCGTCGGTTTGGTCGACGGACGGGAGATCGAGGCCGATGAGACGGACGCCTTGCGCGCCGAGCCAGGCGGGGACGTCGGGGGCGAGGGTGGGGATGCGCGCGGGGAAGGTGGTTTTGTCGTCGCAGTGATTGGTGCGCACGAGCACGCGGGGGGTGGCGCGACCATCGAGACCGGCGAAGTGTTCGCGGGTGAGCGTCATCGTGTTTTGCGCGAGAAACACGCGGGCGGGTCCGAGGAGAATGTCGAGGTCGAGCTGGTCGATGGAGAGGCCGGCGTCGTTGTAGTGGAGCGGGGCGTCCATGTGCGTGCCGCTGTGGATGCCGCTGGTGAAGCGGCCGACGTTGCACGAGGCGCCGGTGCTGATGCGGCCGACGAATTCGAAATGAAACTGCGTATCGCCGGGCCACGGGGCCGTGGCGTTGGAGAGCGGGTGGGTGATATCGAGGAGGGGCATGGCGACGGGGTCGAGCGTTGAGCGTTGAGAGATGAGAGTTGAGAGCCAGAACAGCGGCGGGCAAGCGGGTGGTTCAGGGCACGAGGGCGGGGGCGGAGGGAAAGTTTTCGTGGGTCCGGGTGAGGGCGAGGTGTTGCAGCCGGGCGATGGCTTCGGCGCAGTCCGTGAAGCTCGTATAGAGCGGCGACGGGGCGAGGCGGAGGAGATCGGGCGCGCGAAAATCGGGGACGACGTGCGCGGCCTTGAGGGCCTGGCAAAAGCGCCAGGCGTCGGGATGCGCGAGGGCGAGATGGCCGCCGCGGGCGGGGGCGCCGCGCGGGGTGGCGACGGTGAAGCCGAGTGGGGCGAGGTCGCGGTCGATCAGGGCCAGGAGAAAATCGGTGAGCGCGAGGGATTTGGCGCGGAGGGCGCAGAGGCCGCCGGCTTCGGCGATGAGTTCAAGGGAGCCGAGGAGCGGGGCGAGCGAGAGGAGGTGCGGCGTGCCGATGTGGAGGGCCGCGGCGCCGGCGGCGGGTTCGGGGTGCGGGGCCATGGCGAAACGGCGGTCGGCGCGCACGCCCCACCAGCCTGCGAGGCCGGGGGCACGGGCGTGGTGGCGACGGTGGAGAAAAAGTCCGCCGACGGCGCCGGGGCCGGCGTTGAGCCATTTGTAATTGCACCAGAAGGCGAAGTCCGGGCCCTCGTCGCCGCCGAGCGTGTGCGGCACGGCCCCGATGCTGTGCGAAAGGTCCCAGCCGATGAAAATGCCGCGCTGGCGGGCTTTGCGGGTGAGGGTGGCGACGTCAAGGAGTTGGCCGCTGGTGAAGACGACGGACGGGAGGACGACGAGTTGGACGTCGGGGGCGGCGAAGGCCTCCAGGAGATCGTCGAGGCGGAGGACGCGGCCGTCGCGGGATGGGATGAGGCGGAGATGGGTGGCGGGGTCGAGGCCGCGGAGGCGCAGGTGGGATTGGAGCGCGTAGGCGTCGGAGGCGAAATTGAGGGCGTCGCCGAGGATGACGGAGCGGGGCGGACAGTGGCACGGGTTTCCTGGCCCGTGGTCATGCGAATGGTGGGTCGGGAGACCCGGGCCACCGGGCTCATATAAGGTGGCGAGGAGTTGGTGGAGATTGTTTGTGGTTTGGCCGGTGAGGCAGAGCTCGTCGGGTGCGGCGCCCAGGAGTGGGGCCAGTTTTTCGGCGATGGTTTCGGCGAGGGTGAGCCACGGGGGCGAGGCTTCGGTCCAACCGTCGATGCCGAGCGTGCGCCATTCGGCGATCACGCGGGTGAGGTGCGCTTCGGCGCGGCGCGAGAGGAGGCCGAGGGAGTTGCCGTCGAGGTAGATTTTTCCGGGCGGGAGGAAAAATTCGGCGCGGAAGCGGGCGAGCGGATCGGCGGCGTCGAGCGCGGCGGGGTCGGCAAACATGGCGCGGAGGCTCAGGCAGAGGAGGCGGGGAGCGCAAAGGAGAAATCGGAGGGCTGACGCCGGGCAGGCGGGTGTCGCACTGGCGCGGGGCGAACGCGGCGCCGTTTCGGGGGAATGTGACGGGGGTGTGTCGGACGAGTGACGTTTGCGCGGCTAGAGCGGCGAGACCTTGACGTGGATTTGCGCGGCCCGCCACGGTCGGATTCGATGAACGCCATTCGTTATTTCCTGTCCTGCCTCATGCTGTTACTCGGGCCGGCGCTGCTCGCGCAGTCGTCCGCCCCGGGCTCAATTGCCGGTCGGGTGAGCGACGCCAAATCGCGCATCGCCCTTGGCGGCGCGCGGGTGGCCGTGGCGGGAACGGCGCTCGAAACGTATGCGGGCCAAAGCGGAGACTATGTGCTGGTGAATGTGCCGGCGGGTGCGCGCAGCGTGGTCGTGAGCTATATCGGCTATCCGGACGCGACGCAGGTCGTGACGGTCGCGGCGGGTGGCGTGGCGACCGCGGACGTCGCGGTGGGCGAATCCGCGGTGCGGATGGAGAAATTTGTCATCGAAGGTTCTTCGGTCGGTGCGGCCCGCGCGATCAACCGGCAGCGTGCGGCGGAGACGCTGACCAATCTCGTGGCGGCGGACGACATCGGCCGCTTTCCCGATCAGAATGCGGCGGAGTCCATCCAGCGCATTCCGGGCGTGGCGCTTTACCGCGACCAGGGAGAAGGCCGGTTTATCGTGGTGCGCGGCATCAAGCCCGACCTGAACACGGTGCAGCTGAACGGCGTCAGTGTGGCCACGCCCGACCGGGGCAACCGCACGCTGCCGCTCGATGTGATCCCCTCCGACGCGCTGGGCGCGATCGAGGTGGCGAAGGTGGCGACGCCCGACAAGGAGATGGACGGGCTGGGCGGCCGGGTGGATTTGAAGACGCGCAGTGCGTTCGATCTGAAGGGGCGCCAGCTGGAGCTCTCGGCCCAGGGCCAATACAACGATCTGCGCGACCGCCTGAGTGGGAAATTCAACGGTACGTTTGCGGACACGTTCAGCGACGGACGCATCGGCGTGATTTTCTCCCCCACGTGGCAGAACCGCCGGATGGGTTCGGATAATTACGAGGTGGGCGGACCCTGGACGCTGCGGCCGGTGCCCGGCGCGGCCGGCCAGACGGCGTTTTTCA
>CAJAYO010000177.1 GCA_903948415.1 uncultured Opitutia bacterium
CCTCGCCGGTCACCGTCCGCCGCGGCGCCGGCAGCGATCCCACCCACGCCCCCCGCACGAGGGTGGTGCGCGGATTCTCCGGCACCCCGCGTTGCCCCAGGGCGATTTTCCGCGCGAGCTTCTCGACCGCTTCGGCGCCGATTTCCCGCGGCTTGTCGTAGTTTCCCGGAAAGGGAAAGCTCCCGAGCTGGTCCGGCCGCGCCGAGCAACTCACCAGAGGTAACTTGCCCGTGAGCCCGCGCATTTTCTGCAATTCCCGCGCGAATTCGTCATGCTCCGCCAGCAGCACGTCGGGCGCCTCGGCCCGCAGCCAACGACGAAACGCTCCGGACTCGATGCGGTCGCAAACATGCGCCTCCACCGGACCTCCTCCGCCGTAGATCCCCTGCCACGCGTGGGCCGCCGTAATGCAATGCCCGCAACGTTTGTCGTGCTTGGCGTGAATCACCAAGCCCGGCCTCCGATAGCCGAGCTCCCGCAAGTGCTCACCGAGCGTGAAATTGTTCAGAAAATGATCCGCGACCACGCGGTCAAACTGCGGGCTTGAGACCGACAGCGTCGCAGTGACGACCGAGAACTCCCGCCAATCCACGAGCCGGTCGAGCGTCTCCAGCCCGGCCATCGGCAACAGGATCAACCCCTCCACCCCGCACTGCCGCAGCATCCGCGGCAATCGTTCTCCCGCCAAGTCGCCCGGCTCGACATGCACCACGTGCAGCGCAAATCCGGCCGCCCGCGCCGCCTCCCTCGCCCCCGCCAGCAGCAGGTCGCAAAAGGGCTCCTCCGCGGTCGACGGTCGCGTCGTGAGCGCGCATACGCTGGCCGTAAACGTCTTCTCCCGACCCGCGCGCAGATGGTGCATGAGCTTCACCAGATGCGGATCCGGCGCATAACCCAACGTTCGCGCGAGCGCCTGGATCCGCTCCCGCGTCGCCCGCCCGACCGTCGGATGATTCCGCAATGCGAGCGACACCGCCTGCACGCTCACTCCCGCCGCTTCCGCCAAACTTCGCATCGTCACGCGCGAGGCGGAGCGGGGAGGGATCGTGGAGTCGGACATGGTCTTTACGTTAAAGTTAAACGCGCCTTGCCGGTCAAACCCCCAAACCCCGAGAGTGCTCCTGCCCGCTCCCGTCCCCGCCTTTCCCGCCCTGTCGGCCCCCAGAAAATTTCGTCCATGAACCCTTCCCTGACTCGCCGCAGCTTTCTCTCCACGTCCGCTCTGCTGCCCTTCGCCGCCGCCGGTTTCTCCAGCGCCACCGCCCGCGCCGCCTACACCCCCATCCCGCGCCACAGCGGCCCGCACCTGCGCCCTTCCCTCAACGTCTACTCCTTCCTCGAGCTCCTCAACGCCAACGCGAAGGACAAAACCAAGGGCCTCGATCTCTTCGGCGCCTGCGACTTCTGCGCCAAGGTCGGCTTCGACGCCATCGATGTCACCGGCTACTTTTTCCCCGGCTATCCCAAAGCCCCGGCCGACGACTACCTCATCCGCCTCAAGCGCCACGCCTTCAACCTCGGCCTCGCCCTCAGCGGCACCGGCGTCCGCAACGACTTCACCGCCGCCAATCCCGCCACCCGCGCCGAGGGCGTCCAGCGCATCAAGGACTGGATCGAGGTCGCCGCGAAACTCGGCGCCCCCACCGTCCGCGCCTTCGCCGACTCCCAAGCCCCTTTCAAGAATTGGCAACAGGCCTCCAACAACGCCCCGCGCGACACCGTCGAAGCCTACCTCGCCGACGCCCTCCGCGAATGCGCCGAGCACGGTAAAAAATTCGGCGTCATTGTCGCCGTCCAGAATCACGGCGACTTCATCAACACCGGCCCCGAGCACCTCAGCCTGCTCAAGCGCGTCGATCACGAGTGGTGCGCCGCCATGGTCGACACCGGCAAATACCTCACCCCCGATCCCTACGCCGACATCGCCCTCATGGCGCCCTACGCCGTCAATTGGCAGATCAAGGAAACCATGCGCAGCGAGGTCGACTCCCCCAAGGTCGATATGAAGCGACTCGTCACGATCATCCGCAAATCCGGCTACCGCGGCTACGTCCCCATCGAGACCCTCTCGATGCGCCGACCCAACTACGATTCCTACGTCGAGATCACCCAGATGCTCCACGACCTCCAGGCCGCCATCGCCGCCACCGCGTGAAATCGTCCGGCCTCCTGCTCCTCCTCGCCTCCGCACTCGCCGCCGCCGGCCGCCGGCCGCCACCTCGACGTCATCACCGTCAACGACGACCACGCGTGGTCGCCTGACCCCGCGCGCGTCGCTCCCCGGGGCCGGTGGGCCGGCCAACCCTTCCTTGTC
>CAJAYO010000178.1 GCA_903948415.1 uncultured Opitutia bacterium
CCGAGATCTACACCAGGACGTACACTCTTTCCCTACACGACGCTCTTCCGATCTCACCCCGCGCGCGCGCAACACCCGCACAAATCCCTCCGGATTCGCCGCGTCCCGCTCCGCACTGAACTCGTAGAGCTGAAACCCGAGCGCCTTGGCCCGCGCCGCCGCCCCCGCCATGATGAGCCGCTGTGCGGGCAGGAGGCTCGGTTGGCCCGGTGACGGCACGTGGATCACCGCGAGGTTGCCGAGAAACTGCTGCGTGCGACCCGCCCGCACATGCGCCATGAGTTTTCCCACGAGCTCGTTGCGCCGGTAGCCGTGCAGACCCGCCGCCGTCTCGACCTTCGCCCGCACCTCGGGCCGCACCGAAGGATGCCCCGACAGAGCCCGCGAGACGGTGGACGTCGAGACACCGCACGCTTTCGACAACACGATCAGAGTGGGTTGGGTGCGCACGCATGCAACGCTTGCAAGATGGCGGGCCTGACACAACTTCAACCGCCGTCACCTTGCACCAGCTACCCTCCCTCGGCGTCCCTCCCGGCGACACTGACGAATTCCCACACCTAATCCCTACCATGCCAACCCACCCTGCCCGATCCCGACTCCCGCGGCGCACCTGCACCGCCGTTGCCGTTTTGCTCTTCGCCGGAAACCTCGCCGCCCAAACCGCCCCCGCCGCCAAGCCGGCGACCGGTGCCGGCGCGAGCCCGGCTCTCACCGAGGAAACGGTGATGCTCTCCCCCTTCCAAGTCGCGTCCGACGCCGACCGGGGCTACCAAGCCCTCAACACCCTCTCCGGCACGCGCCTCAACTCGAAGCTCGAGGACCTCGGCGCCTCCATCACGGTCGTCACCAAGCAGCAAATGCTCGATACAGCCGTCCTCGATATCAACGACGTCTTCCGCTACGAGGCCAGCACCGAGGGCACGGATAATTTCACGACGTTTAACCGCAATCGCTCCGGTGGCGTGAACGACCAGGTGCAGTCCAATCCCCAGCAATCGAACCGCATCCGCGGTATCAGTACGGCAGGTCAGAGCGCAGGCGGCGCCAATACGGCCTTCGGCAATTTCCGATCAAACAACTCCATCCCGTTCGACCTCTACAACGTTGCCGCCATTGAAATTTCCCGCGGCCCCAACTCCAATCTCTTCGGTCTCGGTGCGGCCTCCGGCACCGTGAACATCGTGCCCACCCAGGCCAACCCGGACCGCGTCACGGCCAGCGCCTCCTTGCGCTTCGACGACTGGGGCGGCCACCGCGAGAGCCTCAATTTCAATCAACCGCTCGTGCGCGGTAAACTCGCCCTCCGCGTGGCTGCCGTCCAAGAGAGCAAGGGCTTCACGCGCAAGCCGGCTTCGGAGCGCATTCACCGTGAATTCGGCACCCTTCTCGCGCGTCCCTTCAAAAACACCCAAATCCGCCTGACCGCCGAGTCCTACAAAAACGATTACCGCCGGCCAAACTCGATCACGCCTCGTGACACGACCACCGAGTGGCGAGCCCAGGGCAGCCCAACCTGGGATCCGACCACCCAGATCGTGTCTTTCGCCAACGGCAGCAAAACCGCCGCCATCACTAACGACGCCCTGCTACCCTTCGGTCTCATTGGCGGTTACAACGGCATCTACTCCCGGCCCGGCGTCTACATCGACAACACCAGCATCCAGAATTTCTCCGTCCAACGCACCAACAACCCCGTTACCACGGCCACTCCCACGAACCCGTTCACGGGCGGCAACAGCACCCTGCGCTACCTGCAGAGCGGCACCACCATTCAACGCAACCGCGACATCCTCGGGCCGACCGGCCTGCCCCTGTATCTTATCCCGGGCACCAACGACAAATCCATCTACGACTGGTCTTCGATCAACATCGTCGCCCCCAACGATGGCGCCGACCAGGCGGAAACCTACAGCGCCGAAATCGAACAGGTGCTCTTCAACAACCGCAGTCACTTGATCGCGGTCAAAGCCGGCGCCTTCTCCCAAAAATTCGAGAGCAATGTCTACGGTGCGATCGATAATCTCGAAAGCGTCATTTATGTCGATGTGAACGAAAAAAGTCTCGATGGCACGCCCAACCCCTACTTCAAACGCCCCTACATCCAGGCCACGTCGCCCAGCAGCGTCCGCCGCCCCCAGACCATTGATATCCAGTCGGCGGATATCGCCTACCAATTCACGCCCAACAACCTACCCCGTTGGCTCTCGTGGATTGGCCTGCAACGCTTTGGCTCCCATGCCGAAGTGGACCGCGCTGACAGCACGGGTTTTCAATCTGCCCAGCGTGTGACCTCCAATCACCCGTGGATCACGCCCTCCAACCGCATCAATACCCAAGGGATTGCCCAGCGCTATTTCCTCGGCGACAACGTCGGCCAAAACGTGGATCGGGCGCCCACCTTCCTGAAGAATCTGGACGGCACGTATCCGCTCACCTGGTTCGACAACCGGAACGGCGTTTGGGTCAAAGAGCCGGTTACCGTCAGCACCGAACTCAATAACGGCCAGGGCGCGCGCCAACGCACCGAAACTCGCACGGTCAATGCCACCGCCCAAAGCTTCTTCTTCAATGATCGGCTCGTGACCACCGTCGGTTTCCGCCGCGACCGCCAGCGCTTCCGCACCAGCGCCGGTGCCTTTGTTAACCCGGCGACGGGTCTCGCCGATCTGTCCAACACCAACATCTTTGGACCCGCCCAAGGGTTCGTCTCGCCCTCGGGCACCGTCATCAACCTGCCCGGCTGGGTCGAACAAAACGGCGACACAAAAACCTACGGCGCCGTTTTGAAGACCACGAAGTGGCTTAACCTCCACTTCAACAAGTCCGACAGTTTCGCCCCTCAGGTCGTGCGCCAGTCCGTGGGACTCGGCAACGTCCCCAACCCCCGCGGCTTTGCCACCGAATGGGGCGTCAGCGTCTCGGCCCTCGAGGGCAAACTCAACGTCCGCATCAACCGTTTCCAGACCAAGGAACTTAATTCCCGCGGCAGCGAGGTCGGCACGCTCGGCAATCGCTACCTCGATATGGAAGGTCGCCCCGACGGATCGAACAATATCCAGCAGGCTTCGTTTCGCTTCTTCGCGACCAACCTCGCCCGCAGCCGGTTGCTCGCGCAGGGCAACGCCAATCCGACCGACGCGCAGATCTTTCCGGTCGTGGCGTCGCTCATGGCGCCCTACGGAACCGACCGGGCCAAAAATGAAGAATGGCTCACGCGTCTGATGTTCTCGGGTCCCAGCCAGCCGCAAACCGTCGGCACCACGGACGTTTCATCCAAGGGCTTCGAGTTTGAGGCCACCTACAATCCCACCCGCAACTGGCGCCTCAAGTTCACCGGCTCCCAAACCACCGCCCAAGACGATCGCGTCTCACCCGAAATCTACGACTGGTGGCAGGCTCGCCTCCCGGTGTGGACCACGGTGCGCAGCGATATCGTCCCTGGCGACGGTAAGGGTCCGACTTGGTGGACATCGCTGCCGCCGAACACCACGCAAACTCCCGAAACACGCTGGATCGGCGAACAGTTCGGCCCCTACTGGGCCGCAGCCACCAACGCCGGCCGCCCGCGCTCCCAGCTGCGCGAATACCGCGTCACCGGTCTCACCAATTACGATTTCACCGAAGGTCGGCTGAAGAATTTCAATGTTGGCGGAGCGTTCCGCTGGGAAAGCAAAGCCTCGATTGGTTTCGGCGCCGCCCCAGCCGAGAAAACCGGCCCCTACGCCGGCACCGTCCTCTTCCTCGACAACAACAAACCCTATTGGGACAAGCCCCGCGCCTATTTTGATTTGTCTGCGGGCTACAAGTTCAGGCTCTGGGGCGATAAAATCCGTGCAAAGGCTCAGCTGAACATCCGTGACGTCCTCGAGAACGGCCGCCTCCAGGCCGTGGGCGTCAACCCCGACGGAAATCCTTTCGCGTACCGCATCATCAACCCACGTCAGTTCATTTTCAGCACGACGTTCGATCTCTGATCAACCCGGTCCGCGCCAGACTTCATCCGGCCCCGCCCATCGGACTTTCCGATCGGCGGGGCCTTTTTTTCGCCCAACCAAAACGCGCCGGACCTTCTTACGACCGCTGCCGCCGTCGTCGCGGGTCATATCCCTTGCACCGGACACCCGTCGCCCCTGTCGCCATTCGCCCGGCTTCCCCGCCGCTCGCCAAGTGTCCCCCACCCTCCGAGAAGGCTTGGTCCGTTGCCCCGTGCTGGACCTGGAGGAAAAGTTCGCCGAAAAGAATTTCCCCCGACCGGCGGCATGGAAACGTTCAACGAGCCCCGGCGCGACCATTGCCATTTCAGGCGAAACCCAGCGCCTGCTTGTTCACCCCGTGTGCCGCGGAACCGGTTGACGCAGCAGATCGCCATCCACACCGCCATCGGGCCCGAGCAGTTCAACGACTGGCAGGAACGCCTGCCGGTTTGGACCGCCGCCCGCGGCGACTCCGTCCCCGGCAACGGCGACCGTCGCGGCGCACCTTACTGGACCACCCTTCCTGTCCTCGGCGGCGACACGCCTGAGACCACCTACGACAACGGCCTCATCTCCCCCTGCCTCTTCAGCGTCGCCAACGCCAGCAACCCCCGCACGCCGGTCCGCAAATATCGCTGGAACACCGTGACCAACTCCACGTTCACCGAAGGTCGCCTCAAGAACGTCAGCGTCAGCGGTGCCGTCCGCTGGGAAGACAAGGGCTCCATCGGCTTCTACGGCGCCGCACCCTCCACCCTGCCCGGCTCCTTCTGCGGCGGCGTCCTCGAGCCCGATCCGAACCGCCCGATCTTCGATCCCGCCCGCTCCGACCTCGATCTCTCCGCCGGCTACCGCTTCAGCTAATTCTTCCGCCGCGCCGATCTGACCGCAAAAGGGTCCGTACCCTGATCACTCCGTTGCGTTCCTCTTCAAAAAACGCGCCAAAGCATTTGTCCCGTCATCCGTGACAACGCCTTTGAAAAAGACCGTCCTTCCGGTCGGTGAAGTAACAGAGTCATGGGACACTGTCATGTGCCACCGTCCGGTCGGCGTCGCCCTGCACGACGCATTCCGGAAGGTGCCGAATAACCTTCGCGGTGCCCGGTTCACTCCGGCCGGCGAAGGGGCGAGCGCAGCCCTCACGTCGGGATACCTGGCCGCGAGCTTCCGCGTCCCAATTCGTCTCCTCGCGTGGCCCACGAGGCAACTCCGCCGGGTATCGCCCCGGCAGGACCTGATCTCGTGCGCCGCGGCGAAGCGGTGGTGGAAGCCGCCCGCCATCGCGCCAAAATCGGCAGGGCCGGCGCGATGGGCGTGACCGGCAGCATCGCATACACCCCTGCGGCCTCCAAAACCCGGAGGTTCCTGCGGTGGCGAAGCGTTCGCCGTGCCGGACGCCGCTCAATAGGTCCACGTCGTCGTGAGGCGGATCTCGCGCGGCGCCACCAGATCGTAGCGACCATAGGCGGGCCCCCGGCCGCCGGGCACCACATAGCCGTCCGGCACGCTCGCCCCCGTCGCCAGACGCACCGGTAGAATATCGGTGTGGTCGAACACATTCGACACGTTGAGCTGAAAGCGCATCCGCCCGGGCAGCCGCTCAAACTTCCGCGTGTAGGCCAGCATCAGATCGTTCGCGACGATGGGCTCCCCGGTGATCTCGTTCCCCTTGGAGTCCGCGCCGATCACGTTGGCCGAGCGCCAGCGCCAGCCGCCGCCAATCGTGAACCCCTTCAGGCGCCCCTCCCGGAAATCATAGGCCGTGAACAGGCTCACCTTGTGCGGGCGCAACCCCCAGCGCTTCTCCTCGTCGTCGCGCTCCGCGTTCATCGTGTCGACCATGTTGTAGATTTCCTGCGCGATCGAGTTGCCGTTCGCCGTCGTGAGGGTGGACACGTCGGCCGGAGTCCGCAGCGCCCCCAGCTCGAGCCACTTCGCCACCGTCATCCCCGGCGCGAACGCACCCGGGTCGACCACAAAGCGCCCCGTCGCATCCTGTCGCACGCCTTGCACAAACCGGTCCTCCGCCATCTTCAAGCCATACCACTGCGCCACCTCCGCCCCGACATTCTTGCGGATAAAGTCGGTATAGGAATAGTTCGCCACCAGCCGCCAATTCCGCGTCAGGTTCGCCGTGATACGCGCTTCATATCCTTTGGATTGGGAATCCGACGAGGCCGCCGTGACCGGCGGAGTATAGGCGCTGTAAATGGGCTGCCACTGGCTCGTCGAATACGCCAGCCCGTTGCCCACCAGCACCCCCGCAAACGCGTCCATCACCCGCGTGTTCCGCCCCGGCGCTCCGCCGAGCCCGTTCGTCGTGATCCGCCCCTGTTCCGTGGACGAAAAATAGACCACCCTCGCGCTCACCCTGCCGTCGAGCAGATCGAAGCTCAGCCCGTAGTCCGAACCGACGCCCTTCGACGCCGGCGCGAGTTCGCCCTTCGGGAAGGTCGTCCGCACGAACGACGGCACCCCCTGGTTGGTCGAGTGATTCGCGACGAGCGACAACCACTTGAACACGTGCAAAACACCGCCCGCGGTGCCGGTGAAGCCGGTCGCGCTCGTGGTCACGCTCTTGCTGCGATCGCGGTCCACGACGTCGCCGATCAGCGGATCGTTGTAGAACCCGAGCTGGATCACATCGACCTTGTCCTGCCGGTAACCGAAGGTCGTGACCAAACGGTCATCGAAAAAATGGCTCTGGACCGCGCCTAGGGCGGTCGTGGACTCCTGTTCGCCGCCGCTGTTGTTCGCGCCGCCGACTTCGTTGGCCCACACCAACGGGTAGGCCCGCCCGTCGAAATTCACCGTCGAGGGCAGCGAGCGCCAGTCGCCGACGCGATACGTCGCCCAGCTGCCCTCGGTGATGTAGTTGCGCACCGTGATGCGGTTGTTGGCGTTGTTCGGCGTCGCGTTGTACGGGCGGCCGGCGAAGGCCAGCCAGGAGTTGGCGCGGATATCGATCTGCTCGGTCTGCGAAACCAACGCGGCCAGCCGGTGCCGGCCCAACCATTGGGAACCGGTGTTCAGCGAGTAGGAAGCCGCCAGACGCGTCTCCGCAACCTCGCCGACGTGGTCATCGCGCCGCCATTCGCCATCGAAATAAAGCCGGCCGGCATACGGGTTTGCCGGCCCACCCACCCCCCGCGTGCGGTTCGGATCGCCGCGAAACGTGGGGTCGGCATTGGTCATGAGCGTAACCCGCGCCCGCGAATATTGATAATTGCGCCCGAGGTTGAACACCAGATTGCGCGTCGCCTGCCAGTCCGCGGTCAGCGTATAGTTCCGCAGCGTCTGCTGCCGAAACATCCCCGGGCCCGCCGCGTTGACGTTCCCGGGATAGATCCGCGGATCATTCACTTTGAACGCCGAGGACGTGACTCCCGGCGTGCCGTCGGGTGCCCGGACTGCGGCGTTGTTGTAGGTCCCGGAAAGCAGGGTGCCACGGGCGTCGAACACCGTGCCGTCATTTTCGATGAAGATCGCTTTGTGGTTGTTCCCGGTCGCGGCCACTTCCCGCGCCGTCACCCCCACGGCCAGCATCGCCGCCGTCGGGACCAGATTGTTCGGATCGAACGTGACGGCCCCGACCCCTTTCGCATTGCGATTATCCAGCCAGGCGAGCGCCTGGTCGGTCTCCACGGTGTTGCGAATCACCGCCGTCAGGTCCCGCCCGACTTCCCCCATCGCCGTCAACGTCAGCGACCGCACCGGCCGGACTGTAACCGACGAAAAAATACGTTTCTTGTCCTGGTAATCGAACGCCCGCCACCCCCCGTTCTCCTGGTGCAGACCGGCGACGGACAGCGCCACCCGGTCCTTCCGCAGCACCCAGTTGGCGTCCAGCTCAAGCCGATGCCGGTCAAAGGACCCGGCCCCGTAGCGCACCAGCGCGCTGTTCCGCAGGGTGTTCGCGATTTTCGAGCTTTCATTGATCAGCCCCCCCGGCGCCCCCAACCCAAACAAAATGCTGTTCGGGCCTCGGTTGTCCTCATACCGCCCCACGCGATAGGCGTCCGACGGCGTGATGCTCGTGAAATAGTCCATCCCGACGCTGGCAGTCGCCCCGCGGATCAGGACGACCGGCGTCAGGCTCTGCGCGTTGACGACGGGATTCTGTCCCGTCCCCGCTTGGTTCTCGTTCGTGCTGATCTCGGCATTCATCGAATACTGCACCAGCTCGCGGACGTCGGTGATCGCCAGATCGTCCAGAAATTCGCGCGTGAAGACGGACACGGAACTGGCGGTGTCGCGCAGCGACGTGTTCAGCCGGCTGCCCGCGAGCGTGTTCTCGGCCTGATACCCCACGTCGCGGCTGGTGTTCACGGTGAACGGGCTCAGCTCGACCAGATCGGTCGCCGCGGGCGCCACGCCCGTCGGCGGGACGGGGGGCGCCGTCTGGGCCCCGAGGGACGCGGCGAGGACGCTCGTCAAAAAACCGGCGTGGCCGGCGCGGAAGGAACGGATCAGGGGCTTCATGCTCGTTTCGGGTTGGGGTTTCCCGGGGCCTAATCCGACATGGATTCGCCCCCC
>CAJAYO010000179.1 GCA_903948415.1 uncultured Opitutia bacterium
CATGTAGCCGGGTTTGATGTCCGAGAGGAGATTCGCCGCATTCGACGCGATCTCGGCCGTCATGCCCGCCGGAATCAAATTGCTCGCCGGGTTCGTCCGGTCGATCGCTCCCATCGTAAACTGCGTGATCTTCGACAGCGACCCCGTCGGCGTCCACGACGTCAGCGCCATCGAGTTCGTGCAGATCACCGTCAGCACAAAAATCAGCGGCAGCGAGATGAACGCCAACAACCAGGGCACGCCGAAAAATTCATGCGTCACCCACGCGCCGAGCACGCTGAAGATCGGCACGCCCACAAACGACATCCACAGCGGCAACTCGATCTGCGCGAGCGGATCGGCCGCCTCGGCCGCCACCGCCGCCTTCGCGGGCCGCTTCCGCAGCGACTTGAACGCATTCGTAAACAACTCCGGCTTCGCCATCAGACTCACGAGCGAACCCACCACCATCATCGTCACGCCCCACCACAACGACCATTGGTTCACGATCTCCCCGCGCGAGATCGCCACCAGTTTCCCCGCCGGGTTCGTGTAGGCCTTGATGTCGCCCCGCTGGATCATGATCGGCGCCAGCACCGCAAAATTAATAAACGCCCCGAGCACACAGCTCGTCGCCACGCGAATGCCCATGAGCCCGCCGACACCGAGCATCGCGGCATCGAGCGTGAGGCGCAGGCCGAGTTGCCGCACATCCGTGCCGAGAATTTTCGGCGTCCACAGCGCATACTTCGCCGCGAAATCGTAATAATAGGTGTCGAGCCGCTCGAAGAAATGCCAGGGCTCCTTCATCCCGGCCCACTGGTCCATGCGCAGGAGCTTGAATTGCAGAAGCTTCATCCAGCCGTCGCTCGTGATAAATTGATACAGCCCCGTGAGCACCCCCGTCACCCCGAGCAGCTTCGCCTTGAACATCCCGCTGTCCCCTTTGCCCGTGTAGAGCGTATCCAGCACGACCCCGCACGCGCGCCCCTCGGGAAACGGCAACTGGTCCTCGTTGATAAAGCGCCGCTTCAACGGAAACGCCACCAATACCCCGAGGATCGAGATCACGGCGTTCCATACAATCAACTGCCACCACGGCACAATTTTCCCCGTCACCAACATATAGGCGCCCATGCTCGAAACCAGCGGCGTGATCATGTACCCCGCCGCCGTCGCGATCGACTGCGTGCAGTTGTTTTCCAAAATCGTAAAATCCTTCGCAAGGCCGATGCTCGCCAACCCGCGGAAAAGTGCGAACGCCAGGATGACCGACGTCAGGCCCACCCCGATACTGATGCCCGTCTTCCCCCCGATGTAGAGCGCCGTCGCCGACAGGATGCCCCCGAGCAAGAAGCCGGTGACCGCCGAGCGGATCGTGAGCTGCGGCAGATCGCCGCGATAGACATTTTCAAACCACCAGCGGTCTTTCTGCGTGCGGGTCCAGGTTTGGATTTGTTCGTCGGTCAGTTGTTGGAGCGCCATGAGGTGACAGAGGGGATCTGGCCCGAAACTGCGCTTCGCCGCGCCGAAAGCGAGTCTCCGCATCGCCACCGCCGCCATCATTCCCCTCCCTGCTTGCCGCCCGCCCGCGGGCCCGGGTCGGGACGCCTCGCCTCGCCGCGCCCCCTTCCCGCCCCTCCTCTCCACTCCTGCAGTTCTTCCCTCACTCTTGGCGTATCGTCTTGCCCGCTTTGCCGGGCGTGGCGCCCGCCCCCCCCATCCCCCGTGCCCACGCCGCCGATACACCCGTCGATCCGCCCGCCCCCACCGCCACGCCCGCCCCGCAAACTCAGGCCCTCATCGTCCTCCACCTCACCCCGCGCCTCCACGACGACACCGCCTGGACCCGTGCCGACAAAGCCCCCGGCGGCGCCCCCTTCCCCCGGCTCAAACCCGCCACCGACGCCGGCCAGGTCCTTTTCGCCGGCCGCACCGCACCGCCGACGCCGAACCCGCCGCCCGGGCCTGTCTTGTCGGCGACCCGCGGTCGCGCGCCCCGCCTCCGCCGGCCTCATTTTGCCCCGCCACGATTTTCCGCTTGTCGCGCCCTCCTTTCTTCCGACTACTGCGGAACCCCTCCCCGTTTCCCCCGCCCCCACCCCCGGGCTGTTCCGCTCCCACCTGACCTGACGCCCGGCGGTGACGAACCCTGGCGTCTTTTTGCCCCACCCCACCCCTATGATCACGCCTCACCACTCCGGCTGTCCCGTCGGGCGCTCCGCGCGCCTTCTTGCCCTCGTCGCCACCTGCCTCAGCCTGCTCTTCGGTCCCGCGGCCCGCGCCGCCGATGCCGGCACCTTGACCGGCGCGGTCAGCAATAACGCCACCGGCAATCTCCTCGAAGGCGCCCGCATCGCGGTGCCCGCGCTCGGGTTGACCGCCCTCACCGACAACTCCGGGCGCTTCGCCCTCGCCGACCTGCCCGCCGGCACGCACGAGGTGATCGTCTCCTACATCGGCCTCGATTCCGTGCGCGCCCAAGTGCGCGTCGCCCCGGGCCAACGCACCGTCCGCGACTTCGATCTCACCACGGGCATCTACAAACTCGATTCCTTCAAAGTCACCGGAGAACGCGAAGGTGGCGCCGCCGCCATCACCGCCCAGCGCAACGCCCCCAATCACACCAACGTCGTCTCGATGGATTCGTTCGGCAATCTCCCCAACATGAGCGCGGGCGAAGTGCTGATGCGCCTGCCCGGCGTCGCCGGCAGCCCCACCGACGAAGGCCTCGCGTACAATTTCAATATCCGCGGCATGGGCGCCGGCCTCAACACCGTCACCATCGACGGCGGCCTCGTCACCTCCCTCGGCAGCAGCCGCGCCTTCGAAATGCAGAGCATCTCCGGCGCCCTCTTCGACCAACTCGAACTCGTCAAAGGCCACCGCCCCGACAAAAACGCCGACTCCCTCGGCGGCACCGTCAACCTCAAATCCCGCTCCTCCTTCGCCATGAAGGAAAAACGCCGGATGACCTATAGCTTCTCCTCCCGCATCGCCCCGTCGTTCACCGACCAGATTCCGTTGCGCGAACGCCACCGCTCGCACCCCCTCCTGAATTTCGGGTATCAGGAAGTCTTCGACGCCTTTGGCGGCCGGCGGAATCTCGGCATCGTCCTCAATGTCTTCTACAGCGAAAATGCCGTCGGCTTCCACCAGACCGAACGCGACTACCAAAACACCACCGTCCAGCCCGCCTACGTCTGGAGCTACCAGACCTTCGACAACTACAACAACCGCCGGCAGGGCAGCATCAACCTCAAGACCGACTACCGCCTCTCGGCCGCCACCAAGCTCTCCGTCAACGCCACCGTCAACGACAACTACGAGGACTACCGCCGACGCTACATCACCCGCGCCTACAGCACCCAGAACCAGAATACCGTCCCCGGCGCCACCACCAGCGTCGCCCCCGGCTTCACCGACAAGATCACCACCATCCGCCCCGTCGCCACCTCGCTCATCGAGATGCAGAACCGCGGCCCGAACAACTACGCCGTCCGCATGCGCCGCCTCGACCTGGCCGCCGAGCAGGACTTCGGACCGCTCCAACTCGACTACGCCGCCTACTACGCCCGCACCAACCTCAACAACGGCAACGGCCACGGCGGCGAACTCACGCACCGCCTCACCGGCGCCGGTTGGATTCTCGACCGCACCGATTCCGAGCTCTCGCCCCGCTTCATCCAAAACGGCGGCCCCGATTTCACCGACCCGCGCAACTACCGCCCCACCGGCCAGCTCCTGAACAGCAACGGTCATAACGACCAGCGCGTCCGCGAAGCCCGCTTCAACGCCCTTTACAAACTGCCCACCCCCGTCCCGATCTCCCTCAAGACCGGCGCCCAATGGCGCGAAACCCTCGCCCAGACCGACAGCTTCAACCGCCGCTGGAACTACCTCGGCACCACCGCCCTCCCCGCCGACCCCAATTTGGTCACCTACAACCAGGTCAAAACCGGCCGGAACATGCCCCAATGGACCACCTCCATGTTCATCGACGAACGCACCCCAAAAGACCCCTCCCTCTGGTCCGAAGATCTCTACTACGCCCTCCAACAACGCTACACCGGCACCCGCAGCGTCACCGAAACCGTCACCGCCGCCTACCTCATGGCCCAGGGCAAATTCGGCCGCGAAGGCCCGCTCGCCCGCACCGGCTTCCTCGGCGGCGTCCGCGCCGAGAAAACCGCCGACGACAGCTTCGGCTGGGTGCGCACCCGCGTCGGCAGCACCGCCGCCCAACAGGTGGCCAATCCGCTGGCCGCCGTCACCAGCGACTACGCCAACACCCGCCGCGTCATCGAAGGCAGCTACACCAAAGCCTTCCCCAGCCTCCACCTCACCCACGACGTCACCCCCAACCTCAAAGCCCGCCTCGCCTGGTCGACGAGCTTCGGCCGCCCCGGCTTCGGCGAACTCTTTCCCAACGAGACCGTCAACGAGACCGCCCAATCCCTCACCATCAACAACGCCGCCCTCCTCCCCCAAAACGCCAAAAACTGGGATGTCTCCCTCGACTACTACTTCGAGCCCGTCGGCAACCTCTCCGTCGGCTTCTTCCAAAAAACCATCAAGGACTACATCGTCCGCAACATTAACATCGGCACCGTCGAGTCCGGCGCGAACAACGGCTACAACGGCGACTACGCCGGCTTCACCGAGTTTACCTCCGCCAACGCCGGCACCGCCTACGTGCAGGGCTGGGAGTTCAGTTACCAACAACAGTTCACCTTTTTGCCCGGCGTCCTCAAGGGCCTCAGCGGCTCCCTCAATTACACCGTGCTCGATACCCACGGCGATTTCGGCGGCACCACCAGCCTCGGCGGCGGCCAAGTCGTCGGCTTCATCCCGCAAGCCGCCAACGCCATGCTCTCCTGGCGCTACCAGCGCTTCAGCACCCGCGTGCTCTACAACTGGACCGGCGACTATATCGTCGAATACTCCGCCGCCTCCGTCGGCCGCAACCGCTGGCGCCGGGCCATGGATACCGTCAACCTCGGCCTCTCCTACCAATTGAACCCGAAGGTGAACCTGACCTGCGACGTCTCCAACCTCTTCAACGAACCGCAAACGATCTACCGCGGCTTCCGGAACCAGCCTTCGACGATCATCTATAATTTCGTCACCGTGAACATCGGCGTCAACGGCCGCTTCTGATCCCCGCGGTGGAGCGCGTTGACCTCAACCCGCTTCCGAGGTGGAGCGCGTTGACCTCAACCCGCCCCCGAGGTGGAGCGCGTTGACCTCAACGCGCTTCCCGCCTCACGGCCCGCTCGCCCTCGCCGCACCCCCGAGGTGGAGCGCGTTGACCTCAACGCGCTTCCCGCCTCACGGCCCGCTCGCCCTCGCCGCACCCTGCACCCGCGGTCCC
>CAJAYO010000180.1 GCA_903948415.1 uncultured Opitutia bacterium
ACCGGTGGGCCAAGGGCCGGACTCGGCGGCCAAGGCGCCCAGGGCTCGCGGCCTTTCGTCGCAGGGGAAGTCGGTTAAAGGGCAGACCTCGCTGCTTGAGTCTGCCGGTTCGCGAAGATCGATTTTTTTGATACGAGGGGCATCCATCGCCGTGGAGCGTTTGCTGTCGGGGCCCTCCGGAGCGGTCGCAGCCCATCCGGGACAGTAGCGCGGATGCCCGGTGTCGCCTATGGGGTATAACCCGGCATCGCCGGCTGTCGGACCGCGCGCGCCGCAGACCTGTGGCCGCACCGCCCGCCCGCGCGCCGGGACCGCGGGTGCGGCGGAGGCTTTGCCGCTCGACGCCGGGGTGGCGTCGGTCGTGCTCGAAAGGCCGCCGCGCAGCGAACGGGGTCGGCCGCAGCGCGACGAGGGCGGGGATTGGGCGGATCTGCGGCGGAAGAGGCGACGAGGCGAGCACTCGGCGCAGGCGTCGGCAGCGTTAGCAGGTCTACGCCCCATATCGGCGCGGGGGGGCGGGGCGTAAGGTCCGGCTCTCGTCTATGAAAAACAAAAACCTGTTCGTTTATCTGGCGGTTTCTGCCCTGCTCAGTCCGCCCCTGCTGTCGGCGCAGACCAAACAAGTCACCATCACCGCCTCCGTGGCCGAGATGCTTAGCCTCACGGTGGATGCCACAAGTGTTACGTTTGCTTTCGCGGCGGCGGACTACGACATCACGACCGGTCTCGCCACCAAGGAAGCGGTGAAGGCGACGACCTTCAGCGTCTCGGCGAATCGTGCGTGGCGCCTCTCGGCCCGCGCAGGCAACGCCTCCTTCAGCTTCACGCCGGTGGGCACCGCAGTCGATCCGGTCAAGCCCTCCAGCGCACTGGCGATCCGCACCGGAGTGGCGGCTTACGCGCCTTTTGCAGGCGTGGTCGAGCAAACCGTCTCCACCGGCGGTCGCGGTGGCTATGGCAAAGCGGGCAACGTGATTCCGGTGGATTACCAAATGAAGAGCGATTTGGCGCTCGATCCGCCCGGCGCCTACCTGCTTACGGTGACCTACACGCTCGTGGCCCAATGAGGCTCCCGGTGCGCTTGCTCCGTCGCCTCCTCGGTCGCGTCCGACGCGCGGGTGCTTGGGCGGTTGTTTTGGTTTTCCAAACCGATCTGTCGGCCAGTCAGGCGCTGCAACTCGTCACCATGGTGGTGACGATTTCCGTCCCGGCTACGGCGTTTGATCCGACGACCGGAAAGGCCGAAGTCACGATCCCGCGCGGTTTGGTCCTCCAAGTCCAAAGCAGCAACAGTTGGCGACTGGGTCTGCGCGCGGTGCGCGCCTACTTCGTGAACGAAGCCGCGGTCGGCGACACGAAGTCGGTGTCCGACCTGCAGCTCCGCAATGCCGACGGCGGCGCGATTTACGTGCCGTCGGTTGCGTCGGTCGAAATCGCCCGCGGGGGCAATACCCACGGCTACGTGGAGTATGCTTTTGATGTTATTCTCCAGGCGACGACCGCCGATCCGGCCGGCCTGTATTCCGTAAACCTGGAATTCAATTTGCACTAGAAAATCCGTTCCCATCATGAAAACTCCGCAATTTATCCTCGCGCTCGCCTTGGTGGCCGCGCCTCTCGGCGCCTTCGCGGGCGTCACCATCGGCGTCGACAAAGCCGAACTTATCACCGATCTCGCCGCCGGCGAGAAACGGGTGCTCAAACTCAAGGTCACCAACTCCGGGACCGAGGCGACCCCGGTCACCGTCTATGCCGAGGACTGGCAGATCACGAACGGTGAACCCGATTTCAACAATCAAGTGCATCCGCGCGCCTTGGGGCGACGCGTGACCCTTGCTCCGGCGAGTTTCGCGCTGGCCGCCGGAGCCGCACAGGAAGTGACGGTCGTCGTCGATGCGGGCAACGAGGCCTTTGTGCCCGGGTCGTACTGGGCGGCGGTGTTTGTGCAATCGGCCCGGCTCGCGCCGACCGCGATCAAGGCCGAAGGACACGGCTCGCAGATGCGCATCGTCGAGCGGATCGGGGTGCTGCTCTTTGCCGACAGCGCGCCCGAAGCGAAGCCGCTCCCGGATGACATCGCGATCACCGGCATCACGCAGACCAAAACGGGCCTCGGCGTGACGGTGTCCAATCCGTCGCCCTACATGCGACTCGCCACGAGCGCCTCCGTGAGCATCACCCCGCTTTCCGGGGGCGCGACGACGAAGATTCCGCTCAGGGCGTTCCGCCTGCTGCCGGGTGCGACTCAGGCCATCGCCGTTGACGTTCCGGCCTCCGTCGCCGGCGTCGGCCGCAGCAGTGTGCTCGCGGTCATCGATTATGGAGCCCAGGATCTCGTCGTTGGCGAAGCGCGGCTCACCTTCTGAGCGACGCGTCGTTGCGGCGAAGTGGCTGACCGCACTGCTGCTCTTCGCGGCAGTGCGTGTGGCGGCCCGGCCGGTGGTGGCGGGGTTCACCGCCGGGGCCGCCGATGCGCGCAGCTTTCAAGCGCTGCGCCTCACCGTCGATCTCGGGGGGCGGGAGCGGCAGGTGCGGCTCGCGTTAGTGCTGCCCAGTGGGGCGCGCGTGACGCCGGAGCTGGAGGGGTTCACCGCGGGCGGGCGCGCGCATGTGCACGTGCTCTACGTGTATATTCCCTTCGGCGCTGTGGCCGGGCTATTCACAGTGCGGGGCAATGTGATCGACGGCACGCAACGCTGGCCCTTCGAGGCGGCGATCCGGGTGCGGGCCAACCCGAAACTGCTCCTGATCGATGAGGACAGCGGTCCGGCCACGCTGCGGGGGGAGGACGCGGTGCACCGGACGTGGCAAATTGCGAACCGTGGAAACGTGCTCCTCCATCTGCGAGCCGCGGCCACGCCGACCACGGGAGCCGTGCTCGCGGTGACGCCGGAATACGTCACGTTGGCCCCCGGCGAGACGGACGAGATTACGCTGACGGCGCGGTTGGAGACAGCGCCGGACCGCTTGGTCACCGTGCCGCTTTTTCTCAACGTGGAGTCGGGCAAAGGTGTGCTCCAGCGGCGGGAAACCGTGGGGTTCACCGCGGAGTTTGTGCCGCGCGAGGCGGGCACAGGGCCGCTGTTTGCGGAGTTTTCCGGGGAAGTGTTGGCCGGGGGTGTCGTGGCGCCGGACCATCGCGGAATGGCCGGGCGGATACGCCTGGAAGGCGAAGTGTTTCCGGCGGTGAACTTCGTGGCTTACGGCACCGACGGCACGGCGGCGCCCGGGGGATCGCATCTTGGGTTGGCGACGCGGGACTTTTTGACCGCGGAGTTGGGCGGGAAGACGTGGCGCGCGACGGGAGGATGGGTGGCTCCACCGTCGTTCGGTTTTTTGGAAAACTCGACCCAGGGACGCGGCGGTACGTTCGCCTGGTCGAACGGCACCGGGTTGACGGTGACGACGCTCAGCGCCCGCGAAGCGTTCGGCGATTTCCGTCGTGAGCACGCGGGCCTGCACGCGGAGCAAACCGATCCGGACAAAGCCGGCTGGCAAGCCGGGGTGCTGGTGCAGCGCAATCAAACCGGGCTGATGAACGAGCAAAAGCGCTTCGGGGGATTTGCGCAGACGACGTGGCAATGGCGGGGGGTGACGGGCTCGAGCCAACTCGCCGTCGCGAAAGACGCCGAGACCCGGACGGCGCGCTTGGGGGTGGAGCAACGGTTGGACTATCGCACGCCGGACGAGCGCACCACCGCGGCGGGATTTGTGCAGGCCGCTCCGGCGGGATTTTTCCTCGGCGGACGGAGTGGGGAGTTGCGCGATGCGGCGATGACCCGGGCCGTGGGGGAGTCCGGGAATATTCACCTGCACTGGAGCGACTCGCGCGCCGCGGGGTTGTTGCACAGCTATCGGCAGACAGAGACGGAGGCCGGGTTGACGCCGACGGCGCCGGAGTTTGTCGAGTTGATCACGCGCACGGGGGCGGCGGTGAACACGTGGAGCGCAGGCTACGGTTTCACCGTGCGGGAGAGTCGCACGATGCTGACGCTGTCCTCGACGGCGCGTTCGCGCGATCGCGGGGCACCGCCTTTGGCGGACGACGTGTTTCGGGAAAGAGCGATTTCCGGGGACTGGTCGAAGTCGGTGCGGGATGGACGAATCTTCTTCATGGGCACCGCGGCGACCGGCACAGAAGAAAACCGGACCGAGCGGGCCGGCTTCGCGGAGGTGGCGGCGACGATGGGTGGGCAAGTTACCGACGAACTCCAGCTGTCCGCGGAAGGGCGGAAGACCTGGCACACCGGCGGCGCGCAAAATGCCGGCTATCGTCAGCCGGGCACCTACGGCCGTGGGGCGGTGACGTGGACGCCGTGGCCGCGGTGGCGGGGAGAGGCGGGAATCGATGCCTATCGTTTCGGCGCGGCGACGGCACGGGTGCGGACATTTTTGGTGGTGGAAGTGCCGGTGACGGCCCGGGTGGTGCTGGCGACGGAGATTTCGCACGACAACGAGCGCACGGGTTTTTGGCTCGCCGCCCGCGTGGCCTTCAAGGCGCGGATGCCGTGGCGACCGACCCGCGGGGCTTTGACCGGTCGCGTGCTTGAATCAGGAGGACGCGCGGCGGTGCCCGGAGTGCGGTTCGAGATCGACGGCCGAGCGGGACTGACGGATGAGGGAGGGCGATTTACCCTGCCGGGGCGGCGGCCGGGGAATTATCCGCTGACGTGGAGTTTGCCGGCGGCGTATCTGGCGCAGGCGGATTGGCCGCGCACGGTGCAGCTCGAAGCGGGAAAAGTGCGCGAGGTGGATCTGACGGCGGAGCGAATTGCGCTGCTGCACGGACTGATCGAGATCAGGCGCGGCACGGAAGTGGAGCGGCCGACGGGCGCGGTGAGTGCGACCGAAGACCAGGGACAAGTGTTTGAAGCGATGGCGGGGGCCGGAGAGTTCAAACTCTTGCTGCCGCCCGGGCGTTACACGGTTCGCTTCACCGAGAAAATTGCGGCTGCCGTGGCGGCTCAGCTCGTGGCCGTGGTGGCAATCGGGACGGCTGGCGAGACCGTCGAGTTGCGGCTGGCCGCGACGGAAACGGTGCGCGGGTGGCGCCGGACATTCTTCAGCGACGAGGTGACTGCGCCGAAATCATCGGACTTGCGTTGAGTAATACCCGAAGAGGCGTCACGTCCGGTGTATGACCGGAAAATTTCTCGTGGTCGGAGTGATCGTCACGCCGATTTTGTTATGGGCGGAGGGGTCGCGGCGCGTTGAGGTCGGCGTCGATGTTCCGGTGGTGGCGCAGGTCGATGGCCCGGCCGCGGTGCGACTCGACCCTGGCGAGAGCCGACGGTTCACGATGCGGGTAGCCTGCAATCAGCCGTGGTTGCTGAACGTCCAAACGGACAATCCGCTGATCCGCGTGACCGGTCGGCACAAAGGTCACGCGGGCGGGATGGGCACACCGGGCAATACGTTTTGGGTCACCCTGACCTGTTCCCCGGAGGCCGAGGGGCCGCAGCAGACTTATCTCACCGCGCGGTTGGCCAGCGGTCCGCTGGCAGCGGGGGTGCTGCCCTAGGCAGCGCGGCCGTGGGGGCCTGGGGGAGCGGGGCGGACGTGCGCACTTGCGCGATGAGGCGATTGGCCCGGTGCGAAATCTGGTCGGAGCACGCGCCATCGGGACAGCCGTCGTGAAAAAGATCCCGAGGCGGTCGTCGGCGCAGACTATCAGCGGAACGTGGGCCTTCGTCGTCGCCGCAGTCCCGCGCGGCGCGGTCGGCGCGGTGTTGGGCCGAAGGATTTAGGCCGGCCGGCTCGCAGGTGCGCGCCGTCGCTTCACCGCCGGCGCTGAGTGGACGAGCGGTGCGGCCGGTGTGCGCACCGCAGAGGGACCACGCGGTCTCGCCGTGGCGGATCAGATGGACGAAGAGGGGCATTTTGTCCGGATCGATGGCGGCGGTTGCCCACCGGATACCGCCGACAGAATTATTTTGCCTGCGCTTGGGGGCTGAGGCGGGACCCAATTTGCCCGTGACCGGGAAGCTGGGGGGGGCGAGCGGTTGCTCTGCGATGGTCCAGATCGTGACGGGGCGCGCTCGAAGGTCGGCGGCGGTTTGCACCGCGATGACCGCCCGCGCGGCAAAGGTGGTCCGAATCCACGACGCGAAGCAGGCTTCGGCGGTGGAGTGAGCCGTCACGAGGAGCCGATCCGCGAGTTCGCCGAAGACTTTTCGCGCCGGGCGGTTGTCAGGCGGGAGACGGCGAAAGGCTTGCGTCGAAGAGGTGGGGCTGAAGCGAGGAAAGGTCGTCAGGGATGGGTTGGGTGGGTGGTGGTCGACCCGACGCCACGCCGAGCGGCTGCAGCGCGATACGGGGTGTTTCCCGCCTGGGTTTGCCAGCTGGGCGCGAGGGGACGGGGACTGACCTCAGCGCGGGGGGAAATTGCGGCGGGGAGGTGCGATGGTTTCACCGCGACAGCGGGAGACGAACACGCCTCAATGGCCGGCCGCGGAATTCGCGGAGAGGAAAGCGCGGTGCGTCCGTCCGGAGAAACCGCCGCGCAAGATTCGCGCGGCGGCGGTCTTTTGGGGTTCCGCGCTGCCTTCGAGGCGCTGTGGGCGGGGGCGCCCGCCGCGGGGAGGGCGCGGTGGGGCGCGTGGCACTTTCACGGAATGCAGCGCAGCGGCGCCAAGCCGGAGCACGTCGCGTGGTTCGCCGACGACAGTCCCGGCGAAATCGCGTGTTCGAATCGGCGGATGACCGCGGATGCTCAAAAACGATTCCCGTGGACGACCGCTCCGCCTCCCCATCATCGGTGGGCTGAATTTCCGAAAGACACCAAGGCTAGGGTTATACCCCATAGTGCGAAACACTCGTTAGGCGCATCGTGCGCGCGCAGGACCGCCTCCCGTCAATGTCGGCGATCCACCCGTTGGATCGCCATCCCAGGCTCAAAAAATATGAATTCGACCGCACCGCTCACCGGTTCGCATCTGCGCACCTACGAAACGATTTTTCAACATCCCGTGTCCCACAATTTGGCGTGGCACGACGTGCATGCGCTCTTTCGCCTGATCGGACGCGTCGACGATGAAGCAAACGGCAATCTCAAGGTGACGCGTCACGGACAGACCCTGGTGCTCCACCCGGTCCGCACGAAGGATGTCGCCTCGGTCGAGGAACTGATGGCCTTGCGGCATTTTCTTGAGCGGTCGGATTTGGCCGACCCGACGGTGGAACAAGAAGGGCATTGGCTGCTCGTGATCGACCATCAGGCGGCCCGCATTTTCCGGACCGAGCTGGTCCGGGGCGTTCCCGTGGTGATTTTGCCCCATGAACCCGACGACTATTTTCGCCACGCGCCCGACTCGCAGGATTTTTCGCGGGGTAAGGAAAAACCGGAGCCCGCCAGCTTTTTCACTTCGGTGGCCAAGGCATTGGCGGCACCCGGCAAGATTCTTGTTTTTGGCACGGGCACGGGCTCCAGCAACGAGATGAATCAGTTCATCGCGTGGGTGGCCACCCATCAACCGCAGCTGGCGCGGCGGATCGTCGGCTCGCTGGTCGTCGACGCGCATCACCTGACCGAAGCCCAGTTGCTCGGAAAAGCCCGGGAGTTCTACGCGACCCAACCGAAGGTCCACGCGTGAAAACGATGAAGGCGGTGTCGATCTACTACTACGGCGGACCGGGTGTGCTCGCCTACGAGGACGCACCGCGGCCCCACCCGGCGCCCGGTGACGTGCTCGTCCGTGTGCATGCGGCCGGGATCAATCCGGTGGACTGGAAAATTCGCGAGGGGCACCTCAAAGAAATGCTCCATCATACGTTGCCGTTGGTGCTCGGCTGGGATGTCTCGGGCGTAATTGCGGCCCTCGGCGCGGGCGTCACGCGATTCAAGGTCGGGGATGAGGTCTTCAGCCGGCCCGACATCGAACGCGACGGGGCTTACGCGGAGTTCATTGTCATCCGGGAAACCGAGGTGGCGTGGAAACCGAAATCCGTCGACCATGTGCACGCCGCGGCGCTGCCTTTGGCCGGTTTGACGGTGTGGCAGTCGCTGTTCGACGCGGCGGCACTGACCGCCGGGCAACGCGTGCTGATTCATGCGGCCGCCGGCGGGGTGGGAAGCCTGGCCGTCCAACTGGCCAAGGGCAGGGGGGCACACGTGATCGGCACAGCGTCGGCGAAGAATCATGCGTTTGTCCGCGCGCTTGGCGCCGACGAGGTGGTCGACTACGAACGGGAACGGTTTGAGACCGTGGTCGGGCCGGTGGACGTTGTCTTCGACACGATGGGCGGGGACATCCAGACCCGTTCGTGGAAGGTCTTGAAACGCGGCGGTATTCTGGTGTCGATCGCCAGTCCGCCTTCGGCCGAGGCCGCGGTGGCGCACGGCGGGCGGTTCGCGTTTGTGTTTACGCAGCCGAACGCGGCGCAGCTGGCCGAGATCGCCACGCTGGTCGATGCGGGCAAACTCAAAGCCAGCGTCGAGACGGTCCTGCCGCTTGCGGCGGCCGTGCGCGGGCAGGCGTTGAGTGCGGCCGGACATACGCGCGGGAAAATCGTGCTGCAGGTGGTGGGAGAGGTTGGGCGGGGACCGTGAGCGCTCAGCGCCAACTGCGGGCTCTGCTTGCCGGTGCCGCGCTCTGTGTCGCGGTGGGCGCGGGGGTTTCCTTTTGGACCTTCGGGCAAATCGAACAGGCGGCCGCATCCCGGGCCCATACAACGGTCGTCCTCGACCGCTCCGGCGAGCTGTTGTCCGCCTTGCAGGATGCGGAAGCCGGACAACGGGGTTACGCGCTTACGGGGGACGAGAAATTTCTGGAGCCGTATTTGGCGGTGCGCGGAACGATTCGCCGCCAATTGACGGCCCTGAGGGAATTGACGGCCATCCCCGAGGCCCGGCAGCACCTGGACGCGGTGGGACCGGCGCTCGATGCAAAAATGGCGGAGCTGGCGCAGGTGATTGCGTTGCGCCAGGCGCAGGATTCGTCGGCTTGGCTGGGAGGAACGGGGGCGGGAGAGGGGCAGCGGCTGATGGATTCGATCCGGAGGGAGATGAAGGCGTTTGCCGTCATTCAGGAGACGGCCCAAGCGGGGCACGAAGCCCAGTTTCAAGCCGATCTGCGCCGACTCTTTGCCATCATGGCGATCGGCAGTCTGTTCGTTCTGCTGCTCGCGCTGTCGTTTGCGTATTCGCTCAATCGCGAAGCCGAGCATCGCCTGCAGGAAGCCACGCTGCGGGGCACCAAAAAACTCCTGGAAATCCAAAATGAGGCGAACGCGGGGCTCCAGCAGGCCAATGCGCGGCTCGAGACGAGCGAGGAAAAACTCTCGGTGACCCTGCGTTCGATCGGGGATGGGATGATCGCCACGGATGCGGCGGGCTGCGTGACGCTGCTGAATCCCGTCGCGGAAAAACTCACGGGTTGGACGCTGGCGGACGCGCTGGGTGCTCCGGTGGCGAATGTTTTTCAGATCATCAACCGCGACACCCGCCAAGCCGTGCCGGTGCCGGTGGGGACCGCGCTGGCCGGCGGGATGGTCCAGGTGCTCGCCCGTCACACCGTGCTCATCGCCCGGGATGGACGGGAGTGCGCGATTGCCGACAGCTGCGCACCGATCCGGGATCGCGGGGGGCGTGCGATCGGTGCGGTGCTGATTTTTCGTGACGTCACGGCCGAGCAGGCGACGGAGGCGGCCGGCCGGGACAGTGCCGCACTGATTCAGGTCATTCTCGATACCGTGGCCGACGGCATCATCACGTTGCACGCCAGCGGCGGCGTCATCGAACGCGCCAATCAGGCGGCGGAGCGGATGTTTGGGTATCCGTCCGCCGGCCTCATCGGCCAGAACTTCCGGGAACTTATCCCCGAGCTGGATCGCGATCAGCGCAACGGCTCGATCGACGATTACCGCGCGAGCGACGAGGCGAGGGCGGCAGGTCTGGCGCGCGAGGTGGTGGGGCGGTGCAAGGACGGCCGCACGTTTCCGCTGGAAATCACGGTAAGCGAGATGCAGGTCGGCGGCGCACGCTACTTCACCGGAGTGTTGCGGGACATCACGGCCCGCAAGCGGGCCGAAGACGCGCTCTTCAAGGCGGGCGCCCTGCAGCGCGCCATTTTCAACAGTGCCAATTTCTCCAGCATCGCCACCGATGCCCGGGGCGTCATTCAAATCTTCAACGTCGGGGCCGAACGGATGTTGGGATACGCCGCGGGTGAAATGCTCAACACGATTACGCCGGCGGACATTTCCGATCCGCTGGAGGTGATCGCGCGGGCGCAAGCGTTGAGTGCGGAACTGGCGACGCCGATCTTGCCCGGGTTCGAGGCGTTGGTGTTCAAAGCCTCGCGGGGCATCGAAGACATTTATGAGCTCACCTATATCCGCAAAGATGGCAGCCGGTTCCCGGCGGTCGTGTCGGTGACGGCCTTGCGCGACGTGCAGAATGCGATCATCGGCTACCTGCTGATCGGCACAGACAACACCGCGCGGAAGCGGATTGAAGGCGAACAGGAACAGCTGGCGCAGCGGCTGCGCGACCAGCAGTTTTATACGCGCTCGCTGTTCGAATCGAACATCGACGCCCTGATGACCACCGATCCGTCGGGCATCATCACCGATGTTAACAAACAGATGGAGGCCCTCACCGGCAGCACGCGCGACGAGTTGATCGGGGCGCCGTTCAGGAATTCGTTCACCGACCCCGAACGGGCCGAGGCGGGCATCAAGCTCGTGCTGAGTGAAAAAAAGGTGACGAATTACGAGCTGACCGCCCGGGCGCGCGACGGGAAGGAAACGCTGGTGTCCTACAACGCGACCACGTTTTACGACCGGGGCCGGCGGTTGCAGGGCGTGTTTGCGGCCGCGCGCGACGTCACGGAGCGGCAACGCGCGGAGGAAAATCTGCGTCGGGCGCTCACGGAGCTGAACCTGGCCAACGCCGAACTCGCCCAGGCGTCGCGGCTCAAAGACGAATTCCTGGCCAACATGAGCCATGAGTTGCGCACGCCCCTGAATGCCATCCTCGGGTTGAGCGAGGCCTTGGTGGAACAGGTTTACGCCACGCTCACGCCGCGCCAACTCAAGGCGGTCACCACCATTTCGACGAGCGGCCAGCACCTGCTCGTGCTCATCAACGACATCCTCGACCTCTCGAAGATCGAGGCGGGAAAACTGGAACTCAACCTCGAGCCGGTGAACGTCGAGGAGTTTTGTCAGAGCTGCCTGGTTTTCGTGCGCACGCAGGCGATGCAAAAGAAGATCGCCGTCGCCTTTGACTACGACGGACGCGGGCCCACGTTTCTGGCCGATCCGAAGCGTCTGAAGCAGGTGCTGGTCAATCTCCTCACGAACGCTGTGAAATTTACGCCCGTCGGCGGGCGCATCGGACTAACGGTCGCGGTGCCCGCGGACGAAGAGGTGGTGCGCTTTACGGTCTGGGACACCGGCATCGGGATCGCCCCGGCCGATGCGGCCAAATTGTTTCAGGCGTTCACGCAGATCGATTCGGGTTTGAGCCGCGCCCAGGAAGGCACCGGACTCGGGCTTGCGCTCGTGGCGAAGCTGGTGGAATTGCACGGCGGCGGGGTGACGCTCGAAAGCGAACCGGGCCAAGGCAGCCGCTTTACCGTGACGCTGCCCCGTGCCGTCCTTTCGGCCTCCGTCGCCCCGCTGGCGGCGACCGTTGCCAGCAGCGAGACGCGCGGGCCCTTCCGCCGGGCGTTGATCATCGAAGACGATCCGGTGTCGGGGGCGATCGTCGCCAATCTGTTGGCCGAGCTCGGACTCACCAGTGTGGTCCACCTCCGCGGCGAGGGCGCCGTGGAGGCGACCCTGCGCGAACAGCCGGACGTGATCCTGTTGGACATCCTGTTGCCCGGGGAGAGCGGCTGGGTGGTGCTGGCCAAGTTGAAAGAACATCCGGGCACCCGGGACATCCCGGTCCTGGTCGTTTCGTTCGTGGACGAACCGCAAAAATCGCGGGCCCTCGGTGCGATGGTGCATCTGACGAAACCGATCACCCGCGCGCAGCTCGCGAAATGTTTCCAACTCCAAACCGGGGCGACGGGACTCTCCATTCCCCTGTTCGGCGAAGCCTCCCGGGACACCCGGAAGGTGATTTTGCTGGCCGAGGACAACGAGGCGAATGTCGAGATGCTCGGGGGCTACTTGGAGGACCGCGGCTATGCGCTGCGTTACGCGGCGAACGGCCTCATGGCCGTCACGCTCGCCCGGGAGGTGCAGCCCGCGGTGATTCTCATGGATATTCAGATGCCGGTCATGGATGGACTGACGGCGATCCGCGAAATCCGCGCGACCCCGGCGCTCGCGGCGACGCCGATTGTCGCGCTGACCGCCCTGGCGATGCCGGGTGACCGCGAGCGATGTATCGCGGCGGGTGCAACCGAATATATGAGCAAGCCGGTCAGCCTCAAGGCGCTGGCGGAACTGGTGAAACGTCTCCTGGCGGCGGAGGCGCGGAAATGAGCGCGCCCGACCGTGCGACCATCGGCCACGGGGTGCCGAGCGCGCCGGGCCCGTCGCGCGGACCCGGCCCGCGGCGGGGGGCCGCGGGGCTTCTCGAGCCGAGAATTTCAAACCGACCATGAGCTTGCTTCCGACCCTTCTTCTCGTCGACGACCTGGCGGCCAACCGTGACACGCTCGCGGAGCTGTTGGGGCCGGAGCACTACGTGATGGTGCAGGCGGCCAGCGGCGCTGAGGCGCTGGCCCGCGCGGCGGAAAATCCCCCGGACCTGGTTCTCCTCGACGTGCTGATGCCCGCGATGGACGGGCTCGAAGTCTGCCGCCGGTTGCGGGCCGATGCGCGCCTCGCCGAGGTGCCGATCATTCTGCTCACGGCCCTGGATGACCGACCGTCGCGGCTGGCGGGACTCGAAGCGGGCGCGGATGATTTCATCAGCAAGCCGTTTGATCCCGCGGAACTGTGTGCGCGGGTCCGCACCATCACCCGGTTGAACCGTCACCGCCGCCTGGCGGAGGAACGCGACCAGCTCCAATGGGTCGTCGAACCTGCGGTCGACGGATATGTGCGCATCAATGCCGCCGATGAAATCCGGTTCTCCAACGCGCAGGCGCGCCTCTGGCTGGGGCTCGCACCGGCCCGGGCAAACGCGCCTCGGGAAAAATTTCTGGCCACGGCCCGCCTCACTTACCTTGGCCAACCTGCCGAATCGTGGCAGGACTGGCCGGCCCTTACGGGGCCCGCGGCCTTGGTGCCGCGACTGCTGGTCCGGCCCGAGACGGCCCGCGCGCCGGCCTTATTCCTCGAAGTTACGGTTCACGGAGACTCGGGGGGCCAGCTCCTGCGATTGCGCGACGTGACCGAGCGGCTCGGCTTGGCGCGCGACCAGCGATCGTTCCAGACGATGGTTTCGCACAAGCTGCGCACGCCCCTCAACGGCGTCCTCGGACCGCTGGAACTGTTGGCGGCCGGCTCGGCGGGACTTTCCCCGGATGAGATCGCCGGGCTGACGGCGATGGCGCATCAGGGCGCCGAGCGGCTCAATACCGCGGTCGAAGGCGTCCTGCGCTTCACCGAACTTTCGCAGCGCCTGCCCGGCGGGGGACGGTTTGAACTCGTCGGTTTCGCGGACCTCGTGCGGAGCGTGGCGGAGGCGCTGGCGCTCACCGAAGTGAGGGTCTCGTTGACGGGCGAGGCCCGGGCCCAGGGTATTCCCTGGAGCCGGGACGCGTTGGAGTGGGTGTTGTTTGAGCTGCTGGAAAATGCGCGTAAATTCCACCCGCGCCACACGCCGCGGGTGTCGGTGGAGGCGCGCGTGGAGGAAACCGGGGCACTCCTCGTCACCTTCACCGACAATGGCGTGACGCTCAGCTCTGAACAACTCGCCGAGATCGGCCGGCCGTTCACGCAGGGTGAAAAATGTTTTTCCGGCGAGGTGCCCGGCATGGGACTGGGACTCGCCAGTGTATTCACGCTCGTCTGGCAGGCCGGGGGCTCGTGCCGGATGGGCAATCGCGCGGATGGCCCCGGGGTTTGGACGGAAGTGCGCTGGCCGCAGGCGCCTGACGGGCCGCGCGCGCTGGGCCGAACGATGGGCTGACGATGCACCCGGTCGCGCCAACTTTCCTGGGCCCGCCAGCGGCCGACCCGCGCGTCGCGTTGCCGCCGGTCATCCTGATTGTCGATGACAACGCGGCGAACCGCGACACGTTGATCGAGTTGCTCGCGGTGCGGAATTATCGCTTCAGTGAAGCGGCCGACGGCCCCGGGGCCTTGCGGCTGGCCGCGGAAAATCCGCCCGATCTCGTGCTGCTCGATGTCATGATGCCGGGCATGGACGGATACGAAGTGTGCCGTCGGCTGCGCGCGCACCCCCGTCTGTCCGAAGTGCCGGTCATCATGATCACCGCGCTCGACGACGAATCCTCACGGCTCGCCGGCATCGAGGCTGGCGCCGACGATTTCATCACGAAACCGTTTAACCGCGCCGAACTGCGGGCCCGCGTGCAGACGATCACGCGGCTCAATCGCTACCGGCGGCTGGCCGACGCGCACGCGGCCTTGCGGGAAAGCGAGGTGCGCTTCCGGAATCTCGCCGACCAGTGTGACGAGGCGTTCCGGTTCGTCACGCTGCATCCGGAGCGGGTGGTCTATGTGAGTCCCGCTTTGGAGAAAATCTGGGGACTGCCGGCGGTGCGGTTTTTGGAAGACGCGCGGCTTTGGGCCAAGGCGGTCCATCCCGATGACCGGGGGCGGGTGCACGCCGCCTATGAAACCTTGTTGGCGCGAAAGACCGACCGGTTCGCAGAGGAATACCGGGTGGTTCGGCCCGATGGCACGGTGCGATGGGTGCTGGACAGCGGCACCACCATTCGCGACAGCAGCGACCGGGTCGTCAGTGTGGGCAGCGTGGCGCGCGACATCACCGAGCGGAAGGCGGCGGAAGGGGTGATGCTCCGGGCGCAGCGGATGGAAAACATCGGCATGCTCGCCGCGGGGATCGCGCACGATTTCAACAACGCGCTCGCGCCGCTCGTCATGGGGTGCACGATCCTCCGCCCGCATGTCGAGGACCCGGCCGGCCGGCGCATCCTTGAGATGATGGATAAAGGGGTGGGGCGGAGCGTGGCATTGGTGCGGCAGCTCCTGTCGTTTGCCCGCGGCGCCAGCGGCCAGCGACAGATTCTCCAGACCCGTTACGTCCTGCGCGAACTGGCCGAACTGGCCGAAGTGACCTTTCCCAAGTCGATCCGCGTCCGGGCGACCCTGCCGGGTGAACTGTGGCCCGTGTTCGCGAACGCCACCCAGATTCATCAGGTGTTTCTCAACCTGTGCGTCAACGCGCGCGACGCCATGCCGCAGGGCGGCGAACTGACGATCACCGCGGAAAATCGCGCGGTGGACGCGGCCGCGGCGGCCGTGATCGAGGGGGGCCGGACCGGAGATTTTCTCGTGGTGGAGATCCGGGACACCGGCACGGGAATCGCCCCCGACGTGCTCCCGCGGATCTGGGAGCCGTTCTTTACGACGAAGGACGAAGATAAGGGCACCGGGCTCGGCCTCTCCACCGTGAGCGGCATTTTGCACCAACACGACGGCTTCGTGACGGTGGAAACCGGCCCGAGCGCTGGCACGGCGTTTACCGTGTATCTGCCGGCGACGGAGGGCGCGGGTGAAAAGGAGAAACCGGGGACCGTGTCGAGCACCCGGGGTGGAAACGAACTGGTCCTGATCGTCGATGACGAGGAACCGGTGCGCGTGCTCGCGGCCGAAATTCTCCAGGCGCACGGCTATCGAAGTGTCACGGCCTGCAACGGAGCGGAGGCGATTGCGGTGTTTGCCCCGCGCGTGGCCGAAGTGCGACTCGTGCTCGCGGATCTGCAAATGCCCCTGCTCGGCGGAGCGGCGCTGGCTTCGGTGTTGCACGGACTGAATCCGCGGCTGCCGATCATCGCGATCAGCGGTTCAGAGGAGCAAAACGCCGCCGGGTGCGAGGCGTTTGCCGCGGGCTTTCTGGCCAAGCCCTTCTTTCCCGATGCGTTGCTGGCGATCGTCCGTCGCACACTTGATGCCGTTCAGGCTGCGCCCGGCCGGGGGGCGTCGGGAGTCGGTGTTTCGCCGCGCCCCGACGACCTGGGGCCGCAGGTCGGATCCAACAAGTCGGGTGCAACCGCCGGCCAAAACGCGGCACCGGCCGCGACCGGGCCTGCGCCCCCGCCGCCGCGCCAATAATTTCCCTGACTGCATTTTCTGAACCGCCGAACCAACGTCGCCCACCATGGCTGTTAAATTCCAAGATTACTACGTCACGCTCGGCGTCGCCCGGACCGCGTCCGCCGAAGACATCAAGCAGGCTTTTCGCAAACTCGCGCGGCTCTATCACCCGGATGTGGCGAAGAACAAGGTGACCGGCGAAGCGAAGTTCAAAGAGATCAACGAAGCCTACGAGGTGTTGGGTGATCCGGAGAAGCGGCGGCGTTACGATGACCTCGGCGCAAACTGGCAGGAGGGTGCGGCCGGCGCCGGCCCGCCGGGCACCGCGCGTGGGGCCGCCGGTGCGCCCGACTTTGAGTTTGGCGGCACGGGGTTCAGCGATTTTTTCGAATCGTTTTTTGGCGGGGGCGGCGAGGGCCTGGGCGGCCGCCGCGCGGCCGGCAGGCGCGGGAACGTCGACGAGCGGGCGTTTGCCCAGGACGGGCAGGATGTCGAGGCCGACCTGCTCGTCACCCTGGAGGAGGCGCTGCGCGGTTCCTCCCGCAAGGTGACCCTGCGGCGGCCCGGCAGCCGCGGTCAGGCCGATCGCAGCGACACGTATCAGGTGCGCGTCCCGCCCGGTGTGCGGGAAGGCCAGCGCATCCGGCTCGCCGGCCAAGGCGGAGCGGGGATGGGCGGGGGAGGGACGGGCGACCTTTATCTGCGCGTGCGCCTCGCGCGCCATCCGGATTTCAGCGTGCAAGGCGCTGATCTGCACTGCGACCTCGATCTGGCCCCATGGGAGGCCGTCCTCGGGGTGCAGGCCACGCTCCCGACACTCGACGGGGCCACGTCGCTCCGCGTGCCGCCCGGCACGGCGTCCGGTCGCCAATTGCGTTTACGGGGCCTGGGTCTGCCGCGGGAGGACGGGGCGCGGGGCGACGTTTATGCCACGGTGCGAATCCGCACTCCGGACGCAATTTCAGACGAGGAACGACTGCTGTGGGAAAAGCTGGCCGCCCTCTCAACGTTCAAACCAAGGAGTGAATTATGACTGCATCCGCTTTGTCCGAAAACTATTCCATCACGCTGGTCCGGGTGGCGCCCGAGAGACCGCCCGTGTATTCGCTGGAGGAGGCGGCCCGGTTGGCCGGCGTCCATCCCGCCATGCTCGGCTATTATTGCCGGCTGGGCCTGTTCGGGGAATCCCGGGCGGTGGCGGACGCCGAACTGGAGTTTGACGACGACGCGCTGTTTGAGCTGCGGCGATTCGAACACTACCGACGCCACCATGGGGTGGACCGGAAAACGCTCCGGCTGATCTGCGGCCTCCGGCGCGAACTGGAGCGCCTGCAGACGGAATTGCGGTTTTTGCGCGGCGCCTGAGGCGGCCGGCGCGGTGAATCGCCGCCGCGGTTTTCGACGTGGGGTCTACCGGCGGTAGGGTAACACCCAATCGCCCGCCGGGGTTTTTTGGGCCAGACTGCCGCGCTCAGTCATCCTTAACGCCGCTCCTCCCATGTATCCTCTCGCCCTGTCGGTTCTCCCCGTTGCCGCCGCCGGTTATTCAATCTTGTATCTGATTTTCGGAGGCGGTCTCGTCGGTGCGCTGGCGATTTTTGTGGTCGCAAAGCTTCTCGGGAAATAGGCCAGCGGGCGTGTCGGGGCCCGTCGGGACTCGCCGGGCGACCACTCGCGCGGGTCACGCGTGCGAGCGGGACTTCAACGATCCGGCGCGGCGCGACGGGCGAACACCATCGCGCAGACGAGCGCCCACGCGATGCCGGCCGTCCAGCCCGACAGCACGTCGGTCGGATAATGCACGCCAAGGAAAACGCGGCTGAGCCCGATGAGAAAACTGAGTGTCAGCGCCACGAAAATGAAGAAGAGTTTTTGGGCGCGCCGTGAGACCAGCCGGGACAACATCACCCCCAGGGTCAGATAGACGACGGACGAAAGCAGCGAATGGCCGCTGGGGAAACTGGCGGAATGAACCGGCGTCAGATGCAACCACGTGTCGGGCCGCGCCCGTGCAAAAAAGGCCTTTAGCCCGCTGCTCAGCGCCGTTCCCCCGATCACGGCGGCGCTCACGAAGAGCGCCGGTCGGCGGCGGCCGAGCAAAAGCAGGTAGCTCACCGCCGTTACGGTCGCCAGCGTGAGCACGGTGGTGCCGCCGAGCGCGCTGATGTCTTGGGCGACCTCCTCAAGCCAGGCGGGGCCCCGGGCCAGTCGTGGGTCGCCGGGCGAGCGCAGCGACTGCATGATGCGCTCTTCCAGCGACTGAAGCTCTCCGGCGCGGACCGCATTCGCGAGGGCGACGAAGAGGCTCAGGCACGCGCAGACGATTCCGACGCCGGCGAGAAACGCGAGGTTGGTGCGGGCGGTTTTTCGCCGCCACAGTCGGACGCGGTCGAGCATGAAGCAGAGAGAGGGACCTCGCGCGGTGCGGTGCAAGCCGTCGGCCGGCTTTTGCGCGGAAGCGCCCGGGCGTCAAATCACCGCGCCGGTCGGGAGCTGGTCGGGCTGGCCGAATTGCAGCGCACTGAGGCGGCGGTAGAGCCCGTCCGGTTTGGCGGAGAGTTCGACGTGATTGCCAAGCTCGACGACCCGGCCGGATTCGAGCACCGCGATCCGGTCCGCGGTGCGGATCGTCGAGAGCCGGTGCGCGACGATGAACGTCGTGCGCCCCTGCATGAGGCGCTCCAGCGCGATCTGCACGAGGCGCTCGCTCTCGCTGTCGAGCGAACTGGTGGCCTCGTCGAGGATGAGAATGGCGGGATTTTTGAGGATCGCGCGGGCGATGGCGATGCGTTGCCGCTGGCCGCCGGAGAGTTGGATGCCGCGGTCGCCGACGAGCGTCGCGTAACCTTCCGGGAAGGCGGAGATGAACTCGTCCGCGTTGGCCAAGCGCGCGGCCTCCCGCACGGCGGCGTCGTCCGCGCCGGGCCGGCCGTAGACGATGTTTTCCGCGATGGTGCCGCCGAACAGCAGCACGTCCTGCGGCACGATCGCCATCTGGCCGCGCAACCAGAGCAACGGATAGTCGCGCGCGTCGCGTCCGTCGATCAGGAGCCGGCCGCTGGCCGGTGCGTAGAAGCGCAGCAGCAACGCGGTGAGCGTGGACTTGCCGGCCCCGCTCGGGCCGACGAGCGCGATGCGTTCGCCGGCCCGGGCGGCGAGCGAGACCTCGTGGAGCACCCCGACGTCGGGCCGGGAAGGATACTGGAAGCTCACGCCCTCGAAGGCGACTTCGCCGCGGAGCCGACCGGCCGGCGGTGGCGCGGTGGGAGTCGCCGGCGCGGGTGAGGTCTCGGGAGGTTCGCGCAGGAGTTCGCGCACGCGTTGCGTGGCGCCGACGGTTTTCTGGATCTGGCTGAACAGTTCCGCCGCCTGGCCCATCGCGCCGGCGACAAAGGTCGTATAGAGCACGAAGCGGGTGAGCTGCCCCGCGCTGATGCCGCCGCTTTGGAGCAGGCCGGCGCCGAACCACAGCACGATCACGATGCCGCCGAAGAGCGCGATGATGAAGAAGGCCACAAACACTGCGCGCCAGCGGGCGGCGCTGAGGGCGGCCGCGAGCACGCGGGCGTTGGCGCGCTCGTAGCGGCCGAGCTCGAAGGCCTCGTTGGCAAAGGCCTTCACGCTGGCGATGGCCTGCAACGTTTCCTCGACGATCGTGTTGGTCGCGGCCAGCTGGTCCTGGGTTTCGCGGGAGAAGCGACGCAGGCGGCGGCCGAAAAAGACGGCGGCCGCGATGAGCAGCGGCAACGTGCCGAGCATCACGGCCGTGAGCCGGCCGGAGGTGAGGGCGATCATCGTGATGCCGCCGAGCAAAAACACGGATTGGCGACACATCTGCGGGAGCGCATCGATCAGGGCGCCCTCGATCTGGGCCACATCGGTGGAGACGCGGCTGGTGAGTTCGCCGACGCGCCGTTGGGCGAAGAACGCCATCGGCAGAGAGATGAGCCGGCCGTAGCAGTCGCGCCGCAAGTCGGCGAGGGCGCTCTGGCCCACGCGGTTGAAGGCGAGCGCGCTGTTGAAGGAAGCCAGGGCCTGCAGCGTGACCGAGGCGGCGAGCAGAAGCGCCACCTGGTTGAGACCGGCCGCGCCGAGGAAGGGCAGGGTGGACTCGCCCGGATGCAGCGCCGCATCGATCAACGCGCCCGCGAGGAGCGGGAAGGCGAGACCGAGGGCGGCGCTGACGAACAGCGTGGCGAGGCCGGAGAGGAAACGGGCGCGGTAGGGGCGCACGTAGCGGGCCAGCGCGAAGGTCTGCCGCAGACTTTCGCGGGTGAGCGGGGCCTTCGGCAGGCGTTCAAGGGCGATGTCTTCCTCGGTGGGATTGCGGCGGGCCATGGCGGGACGTTCGGGGCGGAGCGGGGAAAACACAACCGAT